>JBFKFP010000014.1:0-27693 GCA_041618535.1 Flavobacteriaceae bacterium | reverse complement strand
GTAATAACAGATCCCTTGAAGTGGACTGAACACCGATCTCCTCTGGTAAACCAAGCTGAGAGTATACAAAATTATATCGCAGGTCAGTTTTGAACTTTGATTTCTGATATCCGATTCCGGCTTTGATATCCTGTTCCCTGAATCTTGAGTTGGTTACCCTGTACAGATCGTTTGAATAGTCGGCATGATCGGTAATACCTGCCCTAAACAGGTATTTGAAACTCTCGCCTGATGCCCTTATTCCGATATTTGAATTGAAGCCACGTGTATTGGAGAAGTACATCCCGTTGAAATCAGCCCTTACTTTATTCGATTCGGCATATCGTTCTGGGTTGATGTAGAGTACCCCACCTAAGGCATCCGATCCATAGAGCAGGGAGGCCGGGCCTTTTATTACCTCCACACTTTCAATTCCTGAATCTGTAAGACCTAGACCATGTTCATCACCGAACTGCTGATTTTCAAGCCTTATTCCCTGTGTGTAGACGAGCACCCTGTTATAGCTCAGGCCACGAATAACCGGTTTACCTATTCCCAAACCAGTTGAAACCGATGAAACTCCTGCAATATCGGATATTCCCTGTGAAAGTGAGACCATTCCTCTTTTCCTGAGTTGTCCTATTCTGACTTGTTCAACCTTCATTACATTTTCCCTCTGGAGCTTGTGAAAGGGTGTTGATAATATAATCTCCTCCATTTCAATGGCCGATGGTTTCATCCTAAAGATTAGCTCTGATTCTGAAGGAATCCTGATGTTTTCTGAAATGGTTTGAAAGCCCAGGTATGATATTATTATTTTATAGGTTCCTCCTGGAAGGAAATTTATACTGAATGAACCGTCTTTCTCTGTGGTACTGCCTTTTTCCAATTCCGGCAGGTAGATATTCACAAAGGATAAGGCCTGGTCGTTTTCAGAATTGAGAACCCGTCCTTTAATCTGATTTTGAGATATGATGAATAGCGGTGCGATAAACACCAAAAGCGCGATTATTTTTTTAAGCATGATTTAAAGATTAAGAATGTTACAAATACTCAAATTGTAGTTCCTAATCCGGATGGCGGGCCTCTTAGTAAACAGCTGCTTAATCTGTTGTTGATAAAAGTGATTTCCTGGAAACCATATTTCAGAATATCTTCTTCCTCAGTCTTGAGATTCAACTCGAGTGGTTCGATCCAAACCTGATTGCTTACCTGAAAAACCTGGAATTCACAGTCGAGTTCAGATTGATGAAAATGTTCATTGACCTGGCTGGTGCACACTTCATGGTAATGATCCCCCAGGGCATGAGCCAATTTTACTATCGAAGGCACCATCAGCGCAAAAACGAGCACCAATGCGGCTAACTTTGCCGAAAGTTTGTATTTATGATTTTGATTCAATGTGCCTGCTTAGTTTTTTTAGTCCGAACCGCCCGACCATTTTCAATGCGAATTTAAGGAAGAAATCATATTCCCTGAACAACCAACCGAAGAAGACTAGCATCAGGGTATAAAATGGCATTATAGCAAAAAATTTAAGGGGATAGTATAATATAAGTAGCCATGTGCTCACTTCGAAATTCGCTTTGGTAAAGCCCAGCCAGTCAAACAATGGCCTGGTTACGATTAAAGACATTGACCCGGTGACGGCAAAAACGATAAATATCCTGATAACGTGCCATCTCCTTTCTACCTGCCATCGCTTCTCCAACCATTTGAAGAGTTTCAATGTAAGCTTCAGAATCACGTAAAAGATCACCAGGGCAGTCGCGATGTCTGCAAATATATTTTCCCAGTTAAAAAGAAGGGCCAGTTTGTAGGCAGAATACCCCAAACCAAGTATACCGATGACGGGATAAATCAATTCCCAGTTCCTGTCTATTTGCCAACGCTGTTTAAAGCTTTCCAAGCTGCTGAATTTTGGGTGCAAAGATAAATCAAATCGATTAAATTCGTGGTACCCATCCGGCTAATCTTTGATTGTAGGTGCGCTGGAAATAAATGAAATAATAATAGAGAAGATAATTAACCTCATACCCATAATCGATGCCGGGTTCATAATTGATCTGCATTTCATACAATAACGGGTCAAAGCGAGAAGGGTCCAGGACCCGATTGTTCCATTCCGTGACATAAACGATATTTCTACTCTCTAAAAATGACTGGGAGTAGTAGCCTCTCGGACGCACGCGTCCTCGCATCCAGTTATTAAACCCTGGTTCGATAATTATGATCTCATATTCGACCTTATCGCTCTTGATACGCACTGTATCATTCTCGGTGTAATCGCTTTCTGTTTTGGATATGTCTGTACCCGATTTGTAAGCAGATCCGCAACTGGTCAAAATCAACGTCAGTGTTAGAATAATCAATAATCTATACATCATCATGCTTTTCTTTAAAATTACAAAAATCGTTCCAAATCAGGCTGTTAAAAGAATCTCAAAAAAAAACCGGATCGATCGATCCGGTTTATCATTAAGGGGTTTAATCTATTTTTTTCCGAAAAGGCCTCCAAGCAATCCTCCCAATCCACTCTTACGCTTTTTGGACCCACTGCCCAGTACCATTCCAGCCACGTCATCCACTATACTCCCGTCACCATCCGCATCCAGTATAGATTCGAGAAAGCTCTGTTCATTTTGTGGAGCATTGCTCCTGAGCATTCCGCTTAGGAGTCCATCTAACCCGGTATGATCACTAACTCCGCGCTGCTGTTTTTCCTTACCGAGCACACCCATTAATATGGGAGCGGCCACCTTCAGGATGTTCGCGACCGATGAGGCGTCCATCCCGGATTTTTGGCTTAGGGCAAATTCAACATTTTTCTGGCGACTTCCGAGAACGTGTCCAAGGATTTTACCACCATCGTCCTTCACATCCTGGTTAACTCCTCCCGAGAAAAGGTCGCCCAAATTGTCAAGGATGCTCCCGTTATGTTTGGAATTAAGCGCACCCAGTAATCCCTCGGCACCTTTTTCGGACGAAGCATTTCGTCTCATGGCCTGCATCAATACCGGCAGAGCCATTGTCAGCACATCGCCGGTCTTGTCCTCGGGCTGACCCGCCTCTCTGGAGACGCCGCTAACTATCGACTTGCCGAGATCACTGTTCAATAAATCTAAAATTCCTGCCATTTTATCTTGTTTAAGGTTAAAAAATTCTGCATAATTTACAAAAAAAGTCCTAACATCTGAGATGCCAGGACTTCTTCTTTAAAAGCCGCAAATTTTAAAGATCAAGCATGCTCTGCTTTTAGAATACTAATGATTTGAGCGGCTAATTCTGTACCTATTCTATCCTGTGCCTCCGTAGTGGCAGCACCGATATGCGGACTCAATGAGATCCTGTCATTCATCAACACCTTTATGGCAGGGGTAGGTTCCGTTTCAAAGGTGTCAAGACCTGCAAACCGAACCTTTCCACTTTCGATAGCCTCGATAAGCGCTAATTCGTCAATTACACCACCTCTGGCGGCATTTATTATTCCAACCCCTTCCTTCATCATATCGAATTGTTCCTTTCCTATCACGTAATCTGACTGGGCAGGAACGTGGAGAGTTATAAAATCCGACTCAGACAGCACCGTTTTCATAGGCTGTGTTTCAATATTCACGACTATGTACTGACCGTTGTAAAATTCTACTTTTATATCGGCATCCCCTACAAATTTATCACTTGCAACAACTCTCATTCCAATCCCCAATGCTATTTTGGCAACTTCCTGACCGATTCTTCCCAGACCGATAATTCCAAGCGTCTTTCCCCTGAGTTCTGTACCCTTGGCATAGCTTTTCTTCAGGGTTTTGAACCTGGTGTCACCGTCTAAAGGCATAGTCCTGTTGGCATCGTGAAGGAACCTTACGCCTCCAAAAAGGTGCGCGAACACCAATTCTGCAACAGAACTCGAGGAGGCAGCAGGTGTGTTGATGACATGAACCCCTTTTCTTCGGGCGTATTCAACATCAATATTGTCAAGACCAACACCGCCGCGGCCGATTACTTTTATGCCCGGGCAGGCATCGATAAGGTCCTTTCTGACCTTTGTTGCCGACCGAACTAAAATGACATCAACACCATTCTGGTTGATAAAATTCGATAATTGCTCCTGGGCAACATTAGTGGTTAAGACCTCGAAACCAGCCTCTTCCAGTTTTTTAACTCCAGCTTGCGATATACCGTCATTTGCTAATACTTTCATATTCAATTCAATTTTTTTTAAGCTTTTCTTTCTAATTCACTCATTACTTCTACCAATACTTTTACACTGTCTATGGGTAAGGCATTGTACATTGATGCCCTGTACCCTCCAACGCTCCTATGCCCGTTCAACCCATTGATTCCAGCTTCCTTGATCATCGTATCAAAGGTTTCTTTTAGGTTATCATTAACCAGGCTGAAGGTAGCGTTCATATAAGAGCGGTCCTCTTTTACACTGTAGCCTTTGAAAAGTGGGTTGATATCGATTTCGGAATACATGATTTTAGCCTTGGTATCATTGATCTCTTCAATGGCAGGGATTCCTCCAAGATTTCTAAGCCATTCAAGGGTTAGCATGGAGGTGTAGACCGCGAAAACCGGCGGCGTATTGAACATGCTGCTTTTGCTGATATGAACCTTATAATCCATCATGGAAGGGATCTTTCTGCTTACCTTACCAAGGATCTCTTCATTCACGACCACCAGAGTGGTTCCTGCAGGCCCCATATTCTTTTGAGCACCGGCATAGATCAGGTCAAATTTGGAAAAATCGAGTTGCCTCGAGAATATATCGCTTGACATGTCACAGACCATAGGGATAGGGCATTCGGGAAATGATTTCATTTGTGTCCCGAAGATGGTGTTATTTGAGGTGCAGTGGAAGTAATCGTATTCGGTCGGGATTTCATATCCTTTGGGAATATAATTATATCCAGCGCTTTCCGAACTGGCCACCTCGTAAATATCATCATAAATCCTGGCCTCTTTTATCGCTTTTGCCGCCCAGGTCCCGGTATTCAAATAACCGGCGCGTTTCTCTAAAAGGTTAAGTGCAACCATCAGAAATTGCGTGCTCGCCCCTCCCTGGAGGAAGAGCGCTTTGTATCCTTTGCCTTCCAAACCAAGCAACTCCAGAACCAGTGCCCTGGCGTTTTCCATGATATCCACGAACTCCTTGCTTCGGTGAGACATCTCTATAAGGGATAACCCACTTTCGTTATAATCTAATACAGCTTCGGAAGCCTTCAGCATAACCTCGTTGGGAAGAATGCAGGGTCCTGGGCTAAAATTATGTTTTTTCATGTGTTTTTAATTACTGCGCAAAGGTCACAATTAATTGCTTAAAAAGCATTAATTCCTCAATTTTTTTAGCCTATATTTTTAACAGGAAATCAACAGTATCAACGCCATCGGCATAGTCGGCTAAACCAGGACGCTGCGTCTTCCCGAATGGGATTTCATCATCACTGAATCCATTGGCGACCACGCACTGTATCTGATCTTTGTCCACATGCAGTTTTTTTCTCAGGCTTTCTTCATTGTCATAGTATTCATAAAAGAGGGTAGCGATGGGCGAGGCATAACTATCATCTTCCTTAACCATAAGGAATCCGTTCTCAAGCATATCAAATTCGCTCATGAGGTAAACAGCCTTGTTATAGTCGTAATTGTTCGAATACTTCGGGTAATTGATAATGGAGTGCCAAGGGTATATCGAATTGAACAAACGATCAAAATTATAACCTGCCGGGATAAAGATCTTGGAAACACTTCGGCATCCCAGCCCGAAATACCTGAAAATATCTTCGGCCAGTCCGGTCAGTTGCTCATCTGTTTCCTTTCCCTTTAATACGGCAACAGAATTCCTGTTTCTCCTTATTACCGATGGCCTGTTTCTGAAGTAATAATCAAAATATCGGGCAGTATTATTACTTCCAGTTGCGATAACAGCATCATAATCTTCCAATTTTTTATCGGTAAATTCAATTTTGCCTTTGAATCCTGGTTCCACATGGCACAGGTACTGAATGAGAAAGGGCATTAAATACCGGTCCTGCGATGACTGTTTGATAATAGCCCGGTGCCCGGAGATAAGTACAGCAAGACAATCGTGAAAACCAACAAGAGGGATATTACCCGCCATGATCACTGCAATTTTCTTTGAATTCTCCTGGTTGTTCTCACGATATGCACTGAGCCATTTATGAAGTTCATCCTTCTTCAGTAATTCTGACCATCCTTCAAAAGCATAGGCTATGTTCTCACTTGTAAACCAGCCGTTATGCTCGAATGCCAATGCAATTTGATGTTTCATTCCTTCGAAGAACAGGTCGTTAAATTCAATATCATCTTTTTTTTCAGGAGCAGTGGTTTTAAACTGACTCATGAAACGACCTAATTTGTCGAAGGCTGCAATTCGTTGTTCCCGGTTCATTAGAAGTTTGTAAAAGCCAAGTAAGGGCCTTATTTTTGCATCTGCAAATTTAAGCAAACACACAAAACTACAATTGCTATGGCTATCATTATTACAGATGAATGTATAAACTGCGGGGCATGCGAACCTGAATGCCCGAATACAGCTATTTATGAGGGGGCAGACGACTGGCGCTATAAAGATGGCACAAGCTTAACAGGTTCTGTCGTATTACCTGACGGAAAATCTGTTGATGCTGATGAGGTTCAGGAACCTATAAGTGATGAATTCTATTACATCGTACCCGATAAATGTACGGAGTGTAAAGGATTTCATGATGAACCTCAATGTGCGGCGGTTTGTCCGGTTGACTGCTGTGTCCCGGATGAAGATCACGTTGAAAGCGAGGATGAGCTGTTGGCAAAACAGCGATTTATGCATCCTGAAAACTAACAAAAACCCGGTAAGAAAATACCGGGTTTTATAATTTATTTAAAACGGATCCTTAAAACTTATAATTCAGTCTGGTGTAATAAAACGCACCACCGAATCCCATCTGAACTGAATCAAAATATCCGCCTGCTTCCGTCCAGTCATCTTGCTGATCTGGGTAAACATTGAATAAGTTATTCGCCCCAACATTCAGATTCAGGTTATCATCGAGGTCAAATCCTAAATTTAAATCGGTCACGATCTTTGACCCGTAACTATCTGTTGCAGCTGCAACCAACTGATTAAACCCGCCATAGTCGGCCGGATCCTCAAACATCTGGAAATCCAGCAGTTCAATATCGCTAAAGCGTGTCAGGGTCAATCCTGCATTCAACCATTTCCTTGAATAATTCAAATTCAATGATAGTTTTGAATCCGGTGCAGATGCCAAAAGGAAGGCCTTGTCTCGTTCACCGAAGAAGGTTTGCTCATCAAGGCTGCCATTCAACACTTCATCAATTGTCATGTCATTAAAATTCCCGATAAAGGAAGCCCGGAAATTACTGTCCTGATTTAACTGACGCCTCCAGGTAAATATAAGGTCGAGACCCTTGGTACTTGTATCTGTACCATTGGCAAAGAATTGGGCAGCCTCTACGTTCTCGATCTGTGGGGCATCAAAGTTTCCGGTAAGTACGATCCGATCGTTCACCTTGATATAGTATCCGTCTACTGTTGCTGTGAATTCACCAAAACTCGCTGTGAATCCGAGTGCCGCATTAAACGCTTTCTCCTCTTTTAATGGACCAATGCCAAAGGAGGCTGTCACAGGGCTGTTGTTGGGGGATAAAAGCGATTCGAGTGCCACGCCGCCAACGAAGTTCGTAAACCTAAGATTGTAATAAATCTGGGCTAGCGAAGGGGCCCTGAAGCCGGATGAAATGGACCCCCTTATATTGACATTATCCGAAGCTTTAAGACGGGCGGCAAGTTTCCCGTTGATGGTACTTCCAAAATCGCTGTAATTCTCAAACCGCGCCGCTGCACTTAATAAGAACGTACTTGAAAAATCAAATTCGCCATCGACATAGATAGACATATTGCTTCGGCTCCGGTCTACTTCATTAAACGGGCTGTAGCCCGGAAAACCCTGTGAGCCACCCGGCCGGGGATTTCCTTCATCGTCTGTGGCCTGGGTCTGGTTTGCAGGGTCTGTTATAAGAATTCCCTCTTCTGTATAAGTACCCCAGGATCCTTCTTCACCTGAAAAGATCTCAAAATTTTCAGTACGATATTCAAATCCGAAAGCGAGGTTCATACCTTCCAGAACATCTTCAAAATATTTAGAAAAATCCAGACTGGTGGTATTCTGGCTCAGGCTGTGACCACCTGCATCGAAATCGGTAGGGGATGCGTCTTCAAGGGAAGCATTAAGGGTTCCTTTTATGAAGTAATGAAAATTATTTTTCCCCCAGGTATTGTTCAGATCGATCTTCCAGTTCGAGGCGGTTTCAGTACGAATACCTGCTGAAATAGAATTATCGATTATATTGGAAGTAATACGTGGAGTAAACCCGTTTGGATAGATCGATTCAATAACGCGGGGTCCGCCGTTTCTTGTGAAAGCGAATGCATCCGTATCCCTGTAATTTCGCCCTCCAAAGGCATAAAAACGGGTATTCTCAGACAGAGGCAGGCCGATATTTCCGAAGAAATTGAAGCCGTCGATAGCCGCTTCGCCAAACCCTTTCCTGAAGTCAAAAGCAGGTCTTAACGTTTTATTCTTGCTGATATATTCCGTTGTGAAATTGGCAAAGCCCTCTTCCATCAATTTGAATCCATAATTGGCGGTTACCCGTACAGAACCCCCGTCAAAATCCTTGTCTTTTCCAATAGCGTTTCCATCGCGTTCCGTATCCAACCTGAATCCATCCGTATTCCAGGCACCATACTCACCGAATGCACTTGTGTCAACATCAGCATTGGTGCTGTACGCACCATAACTGACAACCCCGCTGAAGGTCTCAACATCATCCCTGAGAACGATATTGATAACGCCCGCAATAGCATCAGAACCATACTGGGCAGATGCACCATCGCGCAGTACTTCAATCCGCTTTATCGCGGAAGCCGGGATAGCGTTGAGGTCTGTTCCAGTATTTCCCCTTCCGCGTGTACCGAAGATGTTGATCAACGAAGATTGGTGGCGTCTTTTTCCATTTATAAGAACAAGGGTCTGGTCTGGACCCATTCCCCTCAGGGATGCGGGATCAATGTGGTCTGCACCGTCTGAACCCGATTGCTTGTTGGCATTGAAAGAAGGGGCCGCATATTGCAGCATCTCGTTAACCTCTACCTTTCCGGCCTGAGATGTGACCTCCTGGATGTCGATAACATCAATGGCAACAGCGGTGTCAACAGAAGTACGTTTCGGACTTCTGGAACCCACTATCATGATCTCATCCAGGCTGACTCCCTCAACCAGGGTTACATTTATCACATTTTGATCCCCAACAGTGAATTCCTGTGTGGTGAATCCGATGTAGCTGAATACCAAAACGGCATCCGAACCAACGGTGATGGCATAATTGCCATCGAAGTCGCTGGTGGTACCGTTCGTTGTATTCTTTTCAATAATGTTGACACCGGGAAGCGGTTGTCCTTCAGAATCCGTTACCGTACCCGTCACATTCTGCGCAGAAGTGATTATGGATAAAAATAAGGCAACAATTAAGAGTAATGTTTTTTTCATATCGGTTGGTTTAGTTATTAAGAAATAAAGATAGTAAATGTTATTTAGGAAGTATGTATACTACATGATTAATAGCGTTAATTCAGTTCGGAGTGTAAATGCATAAATCAGCTTCGGATAATTGATAGGTTATTTGAACAGACCATGCTATCTTTGCTCACCAAAATTTAGAACATGAAAGCTGGAATCGTCGGACTTCCGAACGTAGGTAAATCAACCTTATTCAATTGCCTTTCTAATGCGAAGGCTCAAAGCGCAAATTTCCCGTTTTGTACCATTGAGCCTAATATCGGCGTGGTCAATGTCCCTGACCAGCGCTTGACCAAGCTCGCGAATTTGGTTAACCCGGAACGGGTAGTTCCAGCGACGGTTGAAATAGTTGACATCGCCGGATTGGTTAAGGGTGCCAGTAAAGGAGAAGGCCTTGGCAACCAATTTCTAGCTAACATCAGGGAAACCGATGCCATTCTTCATGTTCTTCGATGTTTCGATCATGACAATATCGTTCATGTTGATGGCAGCATAGATCCTGTGAGGGACAAGGAAACCATCGATATAGAGTTGCAGCTTAAGGATCTTGAAACCGTCGAGAAGAGACTCGACCGTGTGGGAAGAGCTGCCAAGACAGGGGATAAAGAAGCCCAGAAGGAGTTCGATGTATTGAATAGCCTCAAGTCTCATCTGGAGGCCGGAGAATCGGTTAGGGCGATGGATATTCCTCGGGATGATAATATGGCCTATGTAAAACCGCTTCAGCTTATTACCGCCAAACCGGTGCTTTATGTCTGTAATGTTGATGAAGCATCTGCTGTTAGCGGAAACCAATATGTAGACCAGGTTAAAGAGGCTGTAAAGAGTGAAAGTGCAGAAATTCTCGTGCTGGCGGTCGGTACGGAGGCCGATATCAATGAACTGGATGATTATGATGAAAGGAAAATGTTCCTTGAGGACCTCGGATTAGATGAACCTGGATCTGCGAAGCTTATCAGGGCAGCTTACAACTTATTGAGGCAGCAAACCTATTTTACGGCGGGTAAAAAAGAAGTAAGGGCATGGACCATCACTATTGGTTCAACAGCGCCACAGGCAGCCGGGGTGATACACACTGATTTCGAAAAAGGCTTTATCAGGGCTGAGGTTATTGCCTACGACGACTATATTCACTTCGGGAGCGAGATAAAAGTGAAAGAGGCAGGAAAAATGCGTATCGAGGGCAAGAATTATGTTGTGAAGGACGGGGATGTCATGCATTTTCTTTTCAATGTATGAAAACCCTGGATTTTGCTACATTCTGTAGCGTTATTTCCTCCCGAAACCCTTGATTTTTCTCAACAATTTCGGTAGTTTTATTGTTAATTACTTATTCTGAGCCTTATTTCTTTTATAAGGTTGAAATGCTATATTAGCAGCTTACACAAAATTTTTTGATATATGGCCCAAAAATCTAGCTATACCGAGGAAAACATACGTTCGCTTGACTGGAAAGAACACATCCGGATGAGGCCTGGTATGTACATCGGAAAGTTAGGTGACGGTTCTTCTCCCGATGATGGAATTTACATCTTGCTCAAGGAGGTAATCGATAACTCCATTGATGAATTCGTCATGGGTGCCGGGAAGACCATCGAGATCTCAATTCAAGGCAATAAGGTGATTGTCCGCGACTATGGTCGTGGAATACCTCTTGGTAAGGTTGTAGATGTCGTCTCTAAAATGAACACCGGGGGAAAATACGATTCAAGGGCTTTCAAGAAATCGGTAGGCTTGAATGGAGTGGGAACAAAAGCGGTAAATGCCCTATCTGCCTATTTCAGGGTGGAATCAACCCGTGACGGAAAATCAGCTTCAGCTGAATTTGAACTTGGAGAGCTTACGGAACATGAGTTACTTGAAGAGACTTCCAGAAGAAAGGGTACCAAGGTGTCTTTTATTCCAGATGAATCCATTTTTAAGAAATATAAATACAGGAATGAGTACATAGCGCGTATGTTGAAGAACTACGTCTACCTTAATCCTGGGCTCACCATCTTATTCAATGGCGAGAAATTCTTCAGTGATAATGGCCTTAAAGACCTCCTTGAGGATTTTACGGGAGAAGGGGATATGCTCTATCCTATCATACATCTGAGGGGAGAGGATATCGAGGTGGCCCTGACACACAGCAGGACGCAATACAGCGAGGAATATCATTCCTTTGTTAACGGTCAAAACACCACCCAGGGCGGAACACACCTGGCAGCCTTTCGAGAGGCATTTGTTAAAACCATCAGGGACTTTTTCGGGAAGAATTTTGATGCTTCCGATATACGTAAATCGATAATAGCAGCCATTGCAGTAAAGGTCATGGAGCCGGTTTTTGAAAGCCAGACCAAGACCAAACTGGGTTCAACTGAAATGGGAGGAGGCTTACCGACGGTGAGGACCTTCATAAATGATTTTTTAAAACATCAGTTGGATAATTTTCTTCATAAAAATCCTGAGACAGCTGAAAAAATTCAACGGAAAATACTTCAGGCAGAAAAGGAAAGAAAAGAGCTTTCCGGCATTCGGAAATTAGCACGGGAGCGTGCCAAAAAAGCCAGTCTGCATAACAAGAAACTCAGGGATTGCCGTATACATTTCGGTGATCAGAAAAACGAGAGACGACTGGAGACCACTCTGTTTATAACCGAGGGAGATTCGGCTTCAGGAAGCATTACAAAGTCGAGGGACGTCAATACCCAGGCCGTTTTCAGCTTAAGAGGCAAGCCTCTTAATTCCTATGGGATGAGCAAAAAAATCGTTTATGAGAACGAAGAGTTCAACCTTTTGCAGGCCGCACTGAATATTGAGGAATCCATAGAGGATCTGAGGTATAATAATATAGTGATTGCAACAGATGCCGATGTTGATGGGATGCATATCAGATTGCTTCTTATAACATTCTTCTTACAGTTCTTCCCGGAACTGATAAAAGAGGGGCATCTTTACATATTGCAGACTCCTTTGTTCCGGGTCAGGAACAAGAAAGAAACCATTTACTGTTATTCGGAACAGGAAAAAAAATCTGCGATTGAAAAATTAAAACCAAAACCTGAAATCACACGTTTTAAGGGGTTGGGGGAGATTTCACCAGATGAATTTCAATATTTTATTGGGGAGGACATGAGACTGGACCCCGTGATGCTCGATAAGGATATGTCCATAGAGGAACTGCTGTCTTTCTACATGGGGAAAAATACTCAGGATCGACAGGAGTTCATCATAAATAATCTGAAGGTAGAATTGGATTTGGTAGAGGAAAATGAGGACGAATAACGCTAAGGTCAGGAATACTATCATATCGATTTATTTTATCCTGATAGTTCTTGCGATAATTGTTTCGGCCTTATATAGCTCCTTTACGGAAAACCATCAGAATTTAACCGTTACCATTCTCGGAATATTGGGGGTTTTTGCAATTCTACTCATTATTACGTACAGGGTATCAAAATATTTTGAATATGATAGCGACGGGGTGCAGGTAGTGATTATCAACAAAGGATTGCTGGTTTCAGATTATCTGAACTACAGGGAACATAGGCTGGAGTTCGAAAAAGATGATTTATTAGGTTACAGGTTCCGGAATTATTTTTTTTACAAGTCACTGACTCTGACCATCCGGGACGTGGACGAAAGAAAGATAAGAGAGACTTTTAATGTTACCCTTGTCAGAAGAAGAAAGAGAAAATATATCAGACAATCATTAAGCAAGATAATAAAGCAAAACAGGAAAAATTTTAAAGCAAAGACTAAGGAGTAAAGAGAGATGGAAGATAATGAAGCAATGAACAATGAGAATCACTCTAATCAGGAGACCATTACCAAAGTTACAGGAATGTACAAGGACTGGTTTCTGGATTATGCCTCTTATGTAATCCTTGAAAGAGCAGTCCCCGCATTAGATGACGGTTTTAAGCCGGTTCAGCGCAGGATAATGCATGCGATGAAGGATCTCGATGACGGGCGTTATAACAAGGTAGCCAATATCGTGGGGCATACCATGCAATACCATCCACACGGAGATGCCAGTATAGCAGATGCCATGGTTCAAATTGGTCAGAAAGACCTTTTGATTGATACACAGGGAAACTGGGGAAATATTCTAACAGGTGACAGCGCTGCGGCATCGAGGTATATAGAAGCCAGGCTTTCAAAGTTCGCGCTTGATGTTGTCTACAACCCAAAGATCACGGAGTGGCAGGCTTCATATGACGGCAGGAAAAAAGAACCCGTTCACCTGCCTGTCATGTTCCCTCTGCTTTTAGCCCAGGGTGCTGAAGGAATTGCTGTTGGACTTTCCACCAAAATTCTTCCTCATAATTTTATTGAACTAATCGATGCATCGATAAATCATTTAAAAGGGAAACGCTTTAAAATATACCCGGATTTTCCGACAGGGGGAATCGTTGATGTGACATCATATAATGACGGGCTGAGAGGAGGAAAGGTCAGGGTCCGGGCAAAGATTTCCCAGCTTAATAAAAATACTCTTATCGTCACCGAAATCCCTTATGGAACGACAACTTCCACTCTTATAGATTCTATCCTCAAAGCAAATGAAAAGGGCAAGATCAAGATCAAAAAGATTGAGGACAACACGGCTGCAGAAGTTGAAATACTGATCCACCTTCCTTCCGGAATTTCACCAGACAAGACCATAGACGCCCTTTATGCGTTCACCAGGTGTGAAAACTCCATTTCTCCGCTTGGATGTATCATCGAGGATCATAAACCTCTGTTTGTTGGCATTTCTGAGATATTGAGGCGTTCAACAGATAATACGGTTGAGCTTTTAAAAAGCGAGCTCGAAATAAGACTAAGTGAATATGAAGAACAATGGCATTTTGCTTCTCTTGAACGTATTTTTATCGAAAACCGCATTTACCGGGATATCGAGGAAGAGGAAACCTGGGAAGGGGTAATTCAAGCCATCGATAAGGGTCTCAGGCCTCATACAAAGCATTTAAAGCGTGAAGTCACAGAAGAAGACATCATTCGTTTAACCGAGATAAGGATCAAGCGGATATCGAAATTTGATATCGATAAGGCCCAGCAGAAAATTGATGCCCTTGAAGGACAAATAGCCGAGGTAAAGCATCATCTTGCTAACCTTATAGATTATGCCATCACCTATTTCAAGCGACTTAAAACTGACTATGGGAAAGGCAAGGAACGTAAAACAGAGATCAGGATATTCGATGATGTAGATGCTAAAAAGGTTGTTATCCGTAATACGAAGCTTTATGTGAACAGGGAGGAGGGCTTTGTAGGTACTTCAATGAGACGCGATGAATATGTTTGTGACTGCAGTGACATAGATGATATTATCGTTTTTACTGGTGATGGGAAAATGATGGTAACAAAAGTGGACAGTAAGACTTTCGTAGGAAAAAATATCATTCATGTGGCTGTGTTTAAAAAGAAGGATACACGAACCGTATACAATATGATTTACCGGGACGGAAGCCGCGGCCCGTCGTACATCAAAAGATTTACCGTTACCGGCGTTACACGCGACAAGGAATATGATTTGGCTCGAGGGAATAAAGGTTCCACAGTGTGGTATTTTACAGCTAATCCTAATGGAGAGGCCGAAGTCGTGACAATAATGCTTCGGCAGAAAGGGAGTCTCAAGAAATTGAAATGGGATATCGACTTTGCCGATGTGCTTATCAAGGGAAGAGGGGTTAAAGGAAACCGCGTAACAAAACATGCCATCAAACGCGTTGAATTAAAGAACAAGGGAGTGTCCACCCTTAAACCACGTAAAATATGGTTTGATGATACTATTCAGCGTCTCAATGTCGATGGAAGGGGAGAACTTATCGGAGAATTCAGAGGAGAGGACAGGTTGCTTATCGTTAAACAATCCGGACTCGTTAAAACAATAATTCCTGAACTTACCACCCGATTTGACGAGGATATGATCGTTCTGGAAAAATGGATTCCTAAGAAACCCATTACCGCTATCTATTTCGATGGTGAGAAAGAACGTTACTATGTAAAGCGATTTCTTATTGAGAATGAGAACAGGGAAGAGTCTTTCATTTCAGAACACAAGGATTCCTTCCTCGAGATAGTTTCTACCGATTGGAAACCTGTGGCTGAGATTGTTTTTGCTAAAAAACGCGGTAAGGATCGCAAGGAAAATCTCGAATTAAATCTTGAAGAATTTATAGCGGTAAAGGGAATTACAGCCCTTGGAAACCAGCTAACAAGAGAAAAAGTCAATCAGATCAACCTGCTCGAGCCCCTGCCTTATAACCCGCCTGAAGAAACACCTGCCGATGAAATCGAGGTTGTGGATGAGGAAGTGGTCAATGAAAAATCAAAGACTAACGAAAATGACGAAGGAGGAAAATCGAACGGTTCCCCACCATCAGATTTTGAAATTGATGATGAGGGACAGATCACATTATTCTAGTCCTTTTGATTGATCAAATCTTTTCGTAAGACGCGACTATACCACGAATCAGTGCGGAGCTAAAGCCATGATGCTCCATTTCATTCAACCCCTCTATGGTGCAGCCTTTAGGTGTAGTTACCTTGTCAATTTCGAATTCTGGATGTTGTTTGCGTTCCATAAGGAGCTGAGAAGCCCCTTTTACTGTTTGGTTTACAATGGCATTGGCCGTTACGGTATCAAACCCGATCTGGATACCTCCCTGCACCATCGCCCGCATAAACCGCATAACAAATGCAATCCCACAGGCACCAAGGACTGTTGCGGCCTCCATAAGATCTTCATCTATTGAAATTGTTGTTCCGATCAGATTAAAAAATTCATCTACCATTTTAACCTGTTCAGGTGATGACTGCTTTGAACATATGCAGGTAAGGGATTCCTTTACATCGGCACCGGTATTTGGCATGGCCCTGAAGATTGGCATTTTCTTGCCGATAGTCTCCTCGATCTGAGCAAGTGAAATACCTGTAGCCAGGGAAACCAGGATATGTTTTTTCGGATTGAACTCATCAGCCAATTCTCCCAGGGTTTCAAGAATATTATGAGGTTTCAGGGCAACCATGATAAGATCGGAATTACGCACGGCGTCGTGGTTATCGGAAGTGATTTTGACCCCATGGGCCCTGAAGTGTTCAAGAGGCTCGATATGGCGTTTTGTTGCAGTTATATTTTGTGACGGATATACATGATCTTCTACCAGTCCTTTAAGTATGGCCTGACCCAGATTTCCGCAACCTATTATCGCTACTTTTACGTTCTGCATTTTGAGGATTTTGACGGTTTAATGGATAAAGTTAAGATAAAATGGAAAGTTAATTGATCATGGGGGAAATCTTTCCAACGCATTGATTTGTTAATTGTTTATTTCGTAATTTTGTATATGTTAAATTATCAATTCTATAAAAAGTCATGAAATACGTCTTAACATTTGCATTATTCTCATTTTTAAGTCTCGGACTTTTTGCTCAACAAAGCTCCTCATATGATTATGAGGTGGGTGATCAATTTGTTCTTGACAGATCAGACAACCAGGGCTATGACCATGTCAAATTTCCTCCTAAGAATTTTATAATTAAACGCGGCGGGATCGCAGATATGAAGAGTCTGTACAACACCAAGCTCACGATTGTTGCAATAAGTGAAAGTGGAGATTGGGTGACCCTGAAAAAAGCAGATGGAAGTAAATTCTTTAACCGGTTACCAACGGTGAAAGCCCATCTTCCGAATGCCCTTAAGGCAGGTGAATTAAGGTCTGCTAATCCTTAGTGCAGCAGATAATCCTGTAACAACATCAATAGTATATATACGCTGACAAGGCTCAGCCAAACTGCTTGTGGCCATAACCATCCATACTCTTTCCGGAGTCGCTGCCGTAGTTGGTTGATGAGCTGGATGCTCAAAACCAACATTAAAATATTTGCAGCAAAACCTATCTCTAATTGAAGGAGGAAGGCTGTATAAATGGGATAGGCCAGCATAAGGACCAGAATAATAGTCCCTTTTCTCAGAGTTTTATCTTCCCATCCGTAATCGGAATGCAAGTTCTTCAGAACAACTAGCAAAACAAGTACCAAGATAATTAGAACAATGGTCGCGATCTGATCGATAAAGCTGAAAACAGCAATGACATCATTCATGGTGAAAAACTATTGATTGAGATAATTGACCAAACGATCCTTGATAAAATAATTCCATCCTGCCCTGCAGCTATCAGGATGAAATTCCGGGATGTTCCTGGGAAAGGTATGGAGGCCATAGTTGGAAACCCGTAGATTGGTCCCGTTAATCACTCTAAAAAGTTCGATTTCAACCCTGCCAAAACCGGGATATTCCGCATACTGCCAATCCAGAACAATCAGCTTTTCCGTGACAACCTCTAACACCTTCCATTGGTGCGTGAAAGTCCGGCCCTCATGATGAATAATAAATTCGGTTTTAAATCCTTCCTCAGCCCTGAATTCCGGGATGTTTTCAAAAAACCACCTGATCATTTTTGAATGTTCTGTTATAGCTTCCCATAATTCAGATGTTGAGAGGTCAAAATGTTGTTCAACGATTATTAAATCTTGCATCTTATTTACTTTCAGTTCATATTTTCACTAGAGTCCTGACCGAATTGGAGCAGGTAATCGTTGCAATCGTAAACTGCAAATTCGCGCATACCATAATCAAAAGTCTCTAACGGATAACATACTTTTAACTTGTCTTTTAATTCGGCCCACATCAGGTCTATGGTATCTGTGTAGATATACAGGCCACCTGTTATAAAGGTATTGGGATGGTTTTCCTCGGTAAACCGAACAGAAAACATTATCGATATGTCATCTCGTTCCATTCTTGCCCAATCGTCCTCCATCTTGCTCACACACTTAAACCCGAGAATATCCTCATAAAAACTAATGGTTTCCTCAAGATTATTTGTTTCCAGCATGGGAATTAGCTCTCTCAGGCCCATAATTATCGTTTTGATGCACCTAGTTTTTTCTCGAAACAGACACTGTTGTCTACTCCAGAATAGGGGCCAAAATTTTGAATTATTTTATATCCCTTATTTTTATATAACGATAAGGCAGCAACCTGCCTTTTTCCGGTTTCCAGGATGCAACGCCCATATCCCAATTCTTTGGCCCATTGCTCAAGAGCGAGTAATATGATACTTGCATGGCCTTTGCCACGTTCAGCGGTTATGGTGTACATACGCTTGATTTCCATGGAATTCTCATCTGCATGTTTCATGGCTCCACAGGCTACAGCTTTTTTATCGGCAAATAACACCACTGCATGATTAAGGTTATCTATCCCGTTGAATTGGTTGTAAAAGGCGTGATCCGGTCCGTCCATCACCGCAAGTTCAGCATCCAATAACCTAACCAATTCTCGAAAATCCTGGTTTCCCGAATCGGTACGTATTAACTTCGATGTATATGTTTCAGGCATCTTTAGGGTTATTAAAGTTCGGATTGAAGATTATCCCTAGCAGGTTATTCCATGGATCCCTGACGGTAGCCACCATAAGTTCACCTCCAACATTATAAGGTTCTTCCTCAATGCTTGCTCCAATTCCGACCAAATGATCAAAAGCTTCCTGAATATCATCCACTCCCCAATAAGTCCTGACATTATCGCTTTTTGTCGGATAGTGATTTTCCTCCGGTAATAAGCCCAATTCATAACCACCTATATCAAAACCGATATAAAAGGATTCATCAAAATAGGGTTCCTTAGAAAAAGCTTTGGCATACCAGGCCTTCGCCACCTCCATGTCCTTTACCAGATAACAACATGTTCTTAATCCGAGCATTTTCATCAGGGCGTTTTTGTTTTTTCTGAAATAGATTTGATTTTAAAATCGGCAACATCTCCCATATCTGTCAAAGGGCGTTCTAGTTTACTTATTTGGCCGGGAAGGATGTCGTTGGCCAATATGGATCCCTCCCAGGTCTTTTTACCATACCCGTCGTATAATTCAATCCCGATTAGCAGTTGTGGAATCGTATCTTGAGATACATTCTTAATGGTCAATTCAATATGCTGTGTATCACCTTCTCTTTGAACCAATTCCGACGTTTGTATCTCAATTCTTTCATCAATTCCATCGTTTTGTAAGAGAAAGAGGTAAAGAACTCCGGCGATAATCAATACCAAAATGGCGAAATAAAAATAACGGCTATTCATCTTTTGGTTGTTTCTTATAAAGATAAAGAATGAGGCTGAAAATAAATAGCCAAGCCCTCATTTTTGTAGTCAGATGCTCCTGAATTACCAAGCCCGCAATAGGTAATGGTTCCTTAGCTGGCAGATCAGCAAGGATCCGGCCTATCAGGACCGACAAACCTGAATAATCAACTTAACCGGCTCGGGCCAACCCACCGCCAATCAGAATTAATGTTTACCACCCAATCACTTTGGCCTTTATCCCGCAATGCAAGGCATGACCTTTTCGGTTTTCAGGGTTATCAGAACAACGGTTCAGGAGTTTTGATCGTAGCTGTACCAAAAGCAAAGCAGGGAAGATCTAACCAAACTTTCCATTCATAAATGACAAAATTATCATGAACTCGACTATCTGCACTTAAGATCCATTACGTAATTGATTAACCAAACCTGGGAACAAGAATTAGCCCGATAAAAAACGGTATTGGCATAAAAATTTTACAGGTTATTAACGGATTAAATAAATAGTCTGCTCCAGTCGGAAAATTAAATGCCGACAGCCAATTACATTATTTCAGCAAGGGATTGTGAGCTCAGTATCTACGGCATGGCATTGGACCAATTATTCATCGCATCCAAAACCCCTCCCATAAGAGCAAGTGTGATAATCCAGTATCCGATATTAATCAACAGGTATTTAGCAGATTTAAGCTCGAAAAGTCCATTGATAACCATAATCGGGATTCCGACCACTACAGTTATAAAAAATCCATGAAACGCACCGTGTTTAAAGGTATCGAACTCACCTTCCTGTCCGGGACCGTTATTAAAATTCAAAAGGAAGAATGCGAGTAAAAAGGACAATACTATAGATAAACCAAAAATGATGGCTTTATTTCCCTTGTTCAGCTCCTCTTCAGTCTTTCCGATAGAAGCCATCCATGCATTTCCGAAAACATTCTTGTTGTAATAAATAAATCCGACGACCAATGGTATCAGAGTGGCGATGACCATAGAAATCCAATTAATTGTTCCCATTTTGATATGTGTTTAGTTAGAAATTAGTCAGCAGGCCGTTACCATGACGTTGAGTAACTTTAAAGATACTTAAAATTTTAATTGTTGAGCTTTTAATGTAATTTCGCTGCATTCAAAACCGGATTATCAAATGACGAGTCTCATAAAAAAAATCAGTAGGTCCATCAGTCTGTTTGTGGCGGTCTTTTTCCTTCATAGTTGCACCTCCGATTCAATTCAGTACAGCATCGATTATAAGCTGAATCCCCACGGAATAGCCCCATTGGTAGCCGAGGTTAATGTTCAATCGGAAATTCCAGCCAAGGTTTCTATAACGGTCCTGGGAAGTTCTCCACATCAGGAGCCAATTAGTGTTTTTTCAACAGATCAATCTATCCCGGTATTGGGGTTATACCCCAACACAGAGAATAAGGTGGCAGTGACCCTGGAGCATGCCAAAGGTAAAACCCATGACACCATTATCATTCCAACCCAGCCTTTACCTGATTGGTTTCCGGAGATCGAGATCAATACCTTGAAAAGGGAAGAGATGGAAGCGGGTTGGCATGGTTGCGACATGCATTTTGCCAATCACGGAGTTTTCAGGTCTATGCCATTCATATTTGATGACCAGGGCGAGGTAAGATGGTACCTTGATTTAAGTTTTCATGGGAAGATGGTCAGCCCCTTTCAAAAGTTGAGGGATGGCACTATTTTAATGGTTGGCCGGCATACCATATATGAATTTGATATGATGGGAAGGACCAAAAACAAAATCCAGATCGATCCTAATTTCGGGATGCATCATGATGTACTGGAGTTACCAAGCGGCAATCTGCTTATCTGTGTGGGCAAACGAAATGCATTTATAGATCTTAAGGGGGAACGAATTTTATCAGACAGTGATTTTATCATTCACTATGACCGGCAATTGGCACAGATCACCGGCGAATGGGACCTGGCGAAAAACCTTGATGTAGATCGGGATGATCTAAACTTTTTCAGGCCAGGTGACTGGTTGCATATGAATGGACTTGCGTTTAACGCCCAGGACGGCACTATAATTGTTTCCGGAAAGAACCAGGGATTGGTAATGGTTAACTGGCAGGATGAGCTACAATGGATTATGGCACCTCATAAGAACTGGGGAAATGCTGGGCGAGAAGGAAAGGGATTTGACACAAAACCATTCCTTCTTAAAGCGATAGACTCAATTGGAAATCCGTTTTCACGCGAAGTGCAGCAGGGAGTCATCAGTCATGATTCCTTTGACTTTCCATGGGGTCCTCATGCACCAAAGCTCTTGCCTAATGGTAATATCCTTGTATTTGACAACGGAACCTACAGGAACTTTTCCGACAGTAATAAATATTCTCGTGCGGTTGAATATAAAATTGATGAGGTCAATAAAACCGTTCAACAGGTCTGGCAATATGGAAAGGAAAGGGGAGAGGACTTTTATTCTTCCATCGTCAGCGATGCCGATTATCTTCCACAATCGGGACATATCCTTGTAACATCCGGTTATCTTCTACCCACAACTAATCATTCGGGTAAAATTGTTGAAGTCGATCGTCAATCGGGAGAGGAGGTATTCGAAGCCACCTTGTATTTTAAAACTCTCAATGGGGATAAAACCGTAGCTGGCTGGGGACAAACGGATATTTTATATCGTTCTCAGCGAATGCCTCTGGCACATTAATGTTCGACATTGAATCGTCAGGCTGTCTTCACATTGCTGGCTTCTGAAAGATCGAGTTCTCTTATACTGATCTCCCTCATCTCAACTTTCCTGATCTTCCCGGTCACAGTCATCGGAAAATCATCCGTAAACTTGAAATAGGCCGGTATTTTAAAGTGAGCGATCTTGCCCTTGCAATAATCCTGCACCTCCTCATTATTCAGTGTTTCCCCATCTTTCGGCTGAATCCAGGCCATGACCGCCTCGCCGTACTTTATATCGGGAACACCGATCACCTGTACCTGTGCAATTTTAGGATGAGAAAAGAGGAACTCCTCTATCTCTTTGGGATAGATGTTCTCACCACCCCTGATGATCATGTCCTTGATACGGCCCACTATCTTGATATATCCCTCCCCGTCAATTGTGGCAAGGTCCTGCGAATGCATCCAACCGGCCCGGTCTATGACTTGCCTGGTCTGAATTTCGTCGTTCCAGTAGCCCAACATCACACTGTATCCTCTCATACAAAGTTCACCAGCTTCCCCAACAGGTAAAACTAATCCGCTTTCCGGATCAATGATCTTGATCTCGACATGAGGATGCACCTGTCCGACGGTCCCAACCTGTTTTTCAAGCGTTGCACCCATCTCGGTCTGCGTCACAACCGGACTGGTCTCGGTCATCCCATAGGCAACCTGAATATCGTTCATATGCATTACAGACTTTACCTTTTTCATGATTTCGACAGGACAGGGTGAACCTCCCATTATTCCGGTGCGAAGACTGCTTAGGTCGTATTCGCAGAATTCCGGATGCTCCAGTTCAGCAATAAACATGGTTGGGACACCAAACAGAACGGTAGCCTTTTCCCTTTGAACAGCCTCAAGAACCGCTTTGGGATCGAATCCGTTGTCAGGATATATCATTGTAGCGCCGTTTACCAAACATCCCAGATTCCCAAGAACCATCCCGAAGCAATGATAAAGCGGAACGGGGATAATAACTCTTTCCTCATTGGTATATCTCATTCTGCGGGTAACGAAAATGGCATTGTTCAAAATGTTATGGTGGCTCAGGGTGGCACCCTTAGGATTTCCTGTTGTCCCACTCGTATATTGAATGTTTATAGGGTCGTCAAAGGACAACTGGCTGCTGCGCTCCTCAAGTCTGCTGATCGCAACACGGCCTGCCCTTCCGAGCAAAGTATTCCATGTCATCATCCCTGAAGGAGGATTTTCAGCCAGGCTTACAACTAACTTTAAATTCGGAAGCCTTTTAGCGTTCAGGTCCCCGGGTTGATGGGTTTTCAACTCAGGTGCCAATTCACATACCATGGCATGGTAGTCGGAATACTTAAACTTGTCCTCAATAACGATGAGCTTGCATCCGGATTGATTTAATGCGTATTCAAGTTCATGAGTTCTGTATGATGGGTTTATATTGACTAATACAGCCCCTATTTTTGCGGAGGCTAATTGAAGGACAGTCCATTCGCTTCGGTTGGAGGACCAAATTCCAATCCTATCGCCTTTATCAATCTCTAAAGAAAGCAGACCAAGAGCACATTGGTCAACCAGTTCTTTTAATTGTCTGTAGGTTAATCTTAGGTCCTGATGATGCACCACAAGAGCTTCATTATCCGTATATTTTTTAAATATTTCATCAAATTTTTCTCCAATGGTGAGTCCGGTAAGGGGTATATCACCTGTACCACAGGTATAGCTTTTGGATATCATATTAAGGCTTTGAGGTTAAATCCTGAAGCTTGATTCCAGGTAGCACGAAAGTAGGCATTTGATGGCCTTTAAAATATGATTTTAATCAGGAGAAAAACGTCATCAATCAGTGGGAATAAATTCAGGCGCCTGCCTGTGTTTAGTCCCTTGCTCAAAGCCATAAGCGATTTCAATTAGTGTAGGTTCACTCCATGCCCGCCCAAAGAAGCTTATGCCAACCGGAAGTTCATCGATAAACCCCATGGGAACAGTTATATTGGGATATCCGGCTCTCGCGGCAGGAGAGGAGCTACCTACATGAAAGCTATCCCCGTTTACAAGATCTGTCTTCCAGGCAGGACCACCTGTAGGGGCAATAATCGCGTCAAGCTGATGTTCGTTCATGACCCTGTCTATTCCCTTTTCCCGGCTTTCGATCATAAGTGCTGTAAGGGCGTCAATATAATCCTGATCATCCGTTCCGGGTTTTTGATCGGCCATTTCAAGATAACGCTGGTCGTGATAGCGCAATTCCAAAGAGTCATTTTTATTGAACTCGATCAATTCTGAAACGCTTTTTACCGGTGCGCCTGGGCCAAGACTTTTAAAATATGCGTTTAAGCCTTCTTTGTATTCATATAGCATGACCTTGATGGAATGCCCGCCAACATTTGATTCAGTGATATTCTCAATCTCGATTATCTCTGCTCCCTGACTTTTTATAAATTCAACAGCCCTGTTGAAAAGAGTATCTACTTTGTAATGCCTTCCGAGGGGACCTTTGTAAACACCGAGTCTTTTACCCTTTAATCCATCCGGCTTTAAGAAGGAGATGTAGTCTGTTAGATTCCTTCCTGAAGAACCAAGGGTTTTTTCATCCACCGGGTCTATTCCGGTTAAGATGCCCAGGCAGATCACAGCATCAGTTAGTGTGCGCGCCATTGGGCCGGCTGTATCCTGGGTATAAGAAATCGGGATTATCCCGTCACGGCTTATAAGCCCGACAGTTGGTTTAATCCCGACGATGCCATTATTATTTGATGGACACACTATAGAGCCATTGGTCTCAGTTCCAATGGCGAGCATACAAAGATTCGCTGAAACCGAAACGCCGGAGCCGGAACTGGAACCACAAGGATTTCGGTCAAGAACGTATGGGTTTTTGGTTTGTCCGCCAACTCCGCTCCAACCGCTGGATGAAAGCTCACCACGAAAATTAGCCCATTCGCTCAAATTGGCTTTTCCTATGATTAGAGCCCCGGCGGCTCTCAATTTAGCCGCTACCCAACTGTCATCAGGGGCGAAAGAAGATTTTAATGCCCTTGATCCCGCTGTTGTAGGCATGCTGTCTTTGGTGTCAATATTGTCTTTGAGAATGACAGGAATGCCATGTAATGGACTTCTGATTTCACCATTTTTTATCTCCTTATCCAATTCAGAGGCAATAGAAAGTGCATCCGGGTTGATGCTGATTATAGAATTCAATTTCGGCCCGTTTCGATCTATCAGATCGATTCTCTTTAAATAAGCTTTTGTCAATTCAAGGACCGATATTTCACCGCTGTCGAGCCTGCCTCGTATCTCAGGTATGGTCGCTTCGAGGAAATCGAATCTATTATACCCTTTTTCATTGTCTTTTTCCTGTTCTTTATCGCATGTGAAAAATGAGGTGATCAGTAAAAATCCTAATGCAAAATATCTTGAATTCACCTTCATCCTTAAATTATTTTGGTTCTATTATTAAAACAACGGCGGTACTATCTCCAATATTCAGTGCTTGATGCCAGGCGACGCCTGAACTGTAATAATTACTGCCAGTAAAGAAATCGGCTTCCCGAACTCCGTCGGAATCTTTTATCTGGAAGCGGCTGCCTTTCAAGGCATAGGCATAATGCGGTTTGTGATAGTGTTTTTCATGACCTGTTCCGGGTTTAAATGAACATTTAAGGATCCTTAATTCTGAATTATCTTCGAGGACCTCACAAACTTTTTCACCCTTCCAGCCTGCCTCAAGCGGATCTGGTAAACCTGGCTCTTGAATGCAAGCACTTAAGAGTATGCTCAGACCTGTGGAAAAAATAGCGATTGATGAGTGTCTTATTTTCAAGCTTGTCCAGATCAGGTTTTGTAAACTGCTTTAAGTGCCTGGGTGAATTTTTCCACCTCGGGTATGGTCCCGGTGCTGATTCTGCACCAGTCTGTCAAAGGTGGGAACGGCCTGCCTATGGCCACACCTTTATTTCCCATTTTGGGGATCAGGTCATTGATGTCCATACCGGTCTTGAAGAAGACAAAATTCGTATGAGAAGTCACATAATCGAGTTTCAACCTGTCAAGGGTGTCGTAAATGATAGCCTTGGCTTCCTTATTCTTATCAAGGCTCATGTTATAAAAAGCTGTGTCATCCATCGACTTCATAGCGGCCATAACAGCCATCATATTAGCCTTGGCCATGACGTTCAATCTGAGGCGTTCAGCTATGTCGGGCCTCGCTATTAAATATCCCACTCGTAATCCGGCCAGTCCGTACACTTTCGAAAAGGTCCTTGAAACAATAATGTTCTTTCTTTCTTTAACCAATTCAACCATTGAGGGATAACCGGGGGTTTCAATGTAGTCGTAATAGGCCTCATCGGAGAAAACAACTGTCTTATCAGATACCGTTTCACAGAACTTAATCAATTTGTCCTTAGGGATCAATGTCCCGGTAGGATTATTTGGATTACATAAAAAAACCAGGGAAGTTTTAGTTGTAATTCGACGTTCCATTTCATCCAGGTCATGCCCCATTTCATCATTCAACGGAACTTTGTTGATATGGGCTCCGAACTGTTCGGCATAAACCAACAGGGACTTAAAAACCGGGTCTGCTGCCACAATCTCACCGCCATTAACACCATAGGTAAGTCCTGCGGCTTTTAATCCTTCTGTTGAGCCCGCACACATCACGATATGATCACGGCTAACACCTTCTTTCTTAGCCAGCATATAAGCTAACTCATTCATTTTCTGATAAGGATATCGGCATCCGAGATCGAAGGCCTTGATCATAGCCTGACGGACCATTTCAGAAGGTCCAAAAGGATTTTCATTCGAATTCAATTTCGCGAAATCTACAGTAGTGTTAAAAACGACCTCATCAAGATGTGGATTCGCCAAAATATCCATCGGTGTTAAGCTCAGGGCTAAACCACCCAGCCCTGCTCTTCTTATCCATTGTCTTCTGTTTAGTGCTGACATTATTTTGAATTTTAGTGTTAATCTGACTTATATCCGGGACCATGCACCACGCGGCCGTGCAGGGCTCCGGTATGCTCTCCATCTTTTAATACTTGCTCTCCATTCACCAGTACATGGATCATGCCGCTTGATAATTGGTGCGGATCATCGAAAGTGGCGTGATCCTGAATCTTTTCCGGATTAAAAATAGCGAGGTCGGCATAGAAACCAGTTTTTAACTGTCCTCGTTTCTCGATCTTTAAATTGGAAGCGGGCAGGGCTGTTAATTTAAAGATGGCCTCTTCCAGCGGGATCACCTTTTCCTCCCTCACATATTTGCCAAGGAGCCGGGCAAAATTT
>JBFKFP010000013.1:0-28101 GCA_041618535.1 Flavobacteriaceae bacterium | reverse complement strand
TGCTCCGGGTTGGGTATAACCATCGATCAATACAGGATCGGTTATCTCCGGCAGCGGAGACTGCGGTTGAATTGTAAACGGACCCGTGCCCGGAATGTTGAATGTAATGTTATCCGCTCCTGCGTTAGTGTTTGCGTCAAGAATAGCCTGACGTAAGGAACCGGCACCACTATCGTTAGTGTTGGTCACGATCTGACCTTGGATAATAAAACTATTGAATAAAAAAAGTACGAATAGGGTAATTCTGAATTTCATGATGAATTGATTTAGCCGGTAGGAAAGGTGTATGGCAAAATCCTTTAATCAGAAAATGAAGTGCAGTGAAGTGATGCGATTACGGATACTTGATACTGAGGCTTATTAAATTAAGTCGAACTTTCAAAGTACTTGGAAACATATAATTTATGCAATGATAAAAGGTATAAGAAATGAGTAAAAATTTTCGTACCTTATTAGGTTCTCCTTGCCTAATTCCGGAGCGGATTAACTTCGTTGCCCGCCCGTACCGAACGGTACGTTCGGGCGGGGTCCGCAGTGACACCGCACCTGCAAACCTGTCCGCCTCAGGAGGATAAAAATCCGCACAATATGAGCGGATTTTTGATTGATGTGGAGAAGAGCGGACTCGAACCGCCGACCTCTTGACTGCCAGTCAAGCGCTCTAGCCAACTGAGCTACATCCCCAGGTTATTTTTACACCACCGTCTTCCAGCAGCCGATTTTAAATACTTTTCTCTTGCCCTTGCATCGACTTTTGATTCATACTTCTCTAATCGAAGTATTTTCCAAGGTCTAAATGCCTTTGTTGATTTAACCCTTCCGTCATTGTGATAGGTTAATCTCTTTTCTATATTCTCCGTCATTCCAACATAAAATCTGTCATGTTCTTCACTAAAGAGAATATAAATAAAAACCACTATGTCAAAATTTTGCGCTGCCCGAATGACTTCAGTCAGGCGGGGCTACATCCCCATTATTTCATTTCCGGCAAGACCAGAACCGGAATTTCCGAAATATAGAAATCTTTTTTCAAAATCGTATTCTTTTCCCAGAGTTTGACAAAAAATCCTCTCTTGCGCCTGACAACGACCAAAAGATCAGGACTGAACTCTTTATAATGTTCCAATGTACCCTGATAAGTAGTAGGATTCTTCGTTTTAGTCACGCTGGAAACCAACCCCTTTAATTCGTCATTAAGATCGTGATCCCCATCATTATGATACGGGGTTTTGACGAGAAGCAACTTGATCTGTGAACCGAATTTCGACTTGATCGTCTTTAAGAGATCCAGAGCATTATCCTTCTTGATCACTGCCGATTTGATGGATAGCATGATGCTTTTGAGGGATTTGAATTTCGTTCCCTCCGGAACTATTAAAGCCGGTACTGTAGCCTCTTTCATGATCTTGCCTGAAGTCTTTCCAAGGTAAACCTCTTCCTCTATGGAATTCGTCTTTGGTTCTATCAGCACAAGATCGATTTCCAAGGCCTTGTAAAGCTTTTCAAGTGTATCAACAAGGTTCCCTTTGAAAGTCCTCGTCTCCACATCAACTCCGCTGGTATCGATTTTTGCCACATGTCTTTCAAGAAAGGCCTTGCTTTCCCTTTCAACAATATGATCAACCTTTATCAAGGTTCCCGATTTGGTGTAAACATTAAAGATCTGGACCACCCATAATTTGGCGTCAAACGCCCTGGCAAAATCCACTGCGTATTGCAAGTGGCATTCGGCATTATCAGAAGACCCAACCGGAACTAGAATATTCTTCATATCCAAAATTTACAATTACCTTTGCGACAAAGGTTTTGCAAAGGTAATTATTAATAATGATTCGAAAAGCACGAGAAGCCGATATTGTGCAAATCATGAATTTAACTCATGCCTGTGCGAGGCACCTGGTAAAACAAAAGATCTTCCAGTGGAACGATCTTTATCCTAACAGGGAAATCTTTGAAAAGGATATTTCTCATGATCAACTATATGTTTACGAACTAAATGACAGCGTTATAGGGTGTATTGTTATCACAGAGTTGATGGATCCCGAATATGAGAATGTGAAATGGCTGACATCTGAGGGAAACAGTTATTACGTCCATAGGCTGGCTGTTCAACCTGATCACCAGGGAAAAGGCTATGCCAGGTCATTGATGGATTTCGCTGAGACAAAGGCTAAATCTGATGAAAAGGCCTCGATACGATTGGACACCTTTTCTAAAAATTTACGAAATCAGAGATTTTATGAACAACGTGGCTACAGGCGGTTGGAGCCGGTTTATTTCCTAAACCAAAGCCGGGACCCGTTTTATTGTTATGAGCTTCTGCTTTGAAAGGAAAGATCACATTAAAAGAGATTAATCGCCTTGCCATTCCTGCATTGATATCGGGTATCTCAGAGCCAATTTTATCGATCACAGATACCGCAATCGTGGGAAACATCGATTTGCATGGAACCGAATCCCTTGCTGCCGTAGGTATTGTCGGGGCCTTTATTTCGATGCTGATCTGGGTATTTGGGCAAACCAGAAGTGCCATTTCCACAATAGTTTCTCAATATTTCGGAGCCGATAAAATTGAGCAGGTTAAAAACCTCCCGGCCCAGGCCATTTTCATAGTTACATCATTGAGCATCCTGATTATCGCATTGACCTATCCTCTTGCTGCTCCTATCTTCAAACTTTATAATGCTTCCGATTTAATCCTGAATTATTCTGTTGAATATTACAGGATTCGGGTCTTCGGATTCCCCTTTGCCCTATATACCCTTGCAGTATTCGGGACATTCCGTGGACTTCAGAATACCTTTTATCCCATGGTAATTGCCACAACAGGGACTATCATAAACATTGTTCTGGATTTTGTTTTAGTCTACGGAATAGAAGGATATCTGGATCCCATGAGGATAAAAGGGGCCGCCTATGCAAGTATGATTGCCCAATTCTCCATGGCCATAATGGCAACCTATTATCTTCTGAAAAAGACAGATATCCCATTAAGGTTTAGATTTCCATTCAACAAGGAGATCAGGAATTTTGTCCTGATGATTCTCAACCTGTTTGTCAGGACAATTGCCCTGAACGTAACCCTGTATTATGCCAGTGCATTTTCAACAGCATACGGCAAACAGTATATCGCTGCCTACACTATCGCGATAAATATGTGGTTCCTGTCAGCCTTCATAATCGATGGCTACTCAAGCGCTGGAAATATCCTTTCAGGCCGTCTTTTTGGAGCCCGGGATTACAAGAACCTGGTCAAGCTTAGTAACAGGTTAATTATTTACGGACTGGCCATAGGTACTATTATGGCCATTACAGGCCTGGCATTTTACAAACCTCTTGGGACAGTCTTTACCAAAGACCCCGAAGTACTGACGGCATTTAACGATGTCTTCTGGATTGTTTGTGTCATGCAACCCTTCTGTGCTATTGCCTTTATTTTCGATGGAATCTATAAGGGGCTGGGCCGGATGAAGGACCTAAGAAACATAGTGGTATTAGCTACTTTCTTCGTTTTTATCCCTGTTTTATTCTTATTAGATCATTACGATTTCAAACTATACGGGATTTTCATTGCAATCACATTCTGGATCATAGCCAGGGGCCTTCCGTTAATCATAAAATTCAGGAAAATATTTATTCCGCTTAGTCAAAACCCGTAAATTTGGCGAATAATCAAAGGCAAGACAGGAATGCTGCTTAATATCCTCCAACAACCGGAGATCGAGAATAAATTGAGTGAAGCTCCCGACGAAGGCTATGCTATAGGGGTTCTTATCGGGTCTTTTCTTCCCTTCGTTCTGCTGGTTGTGGCTGCGTACCTGATTTACCGGCACCAAAAAAAGCGAATGGATGAAAGTCAGTTTGATTGAGAAAATGCCTGCTATGGCCCGAACCACACAATCCAGATGAAAAAGATTCGTATCACCAAACAATTTTCTTTCGAAACAGGGCATGCCCTCTATGGTTATGACGGAAAATGCAGAAATGTTCATGGCCATAGTTACAAGCTTGATGTAACAGTTATAGGTCATCCAATTGCCGACAGTTCTCATGTGAAACACGGTATGGTAATCGATTTCGGGGATCTTAAATCCATTGTCAAGGAGGAAATCGTCAACGTGTTCGATCATGCCACTATCTTCAATAAAAATACCCCTCATGTTGAACTGGCGAATGAATTAAAAACAAGAGGGCATAACGTTTTACTGGTAGACTATCAGCCAACCAGTGAAATGATGGTTATCGATTTCGCTAAAAAGATTCAGAATCGATTGCCAGACTCCATAAAATTGCATTCGTTAAAACTTCAGGAAACAGCAACCTCTTATGCCGAGTGGTATGCAAGTGATAATTAATCTTTCAATATCTTTATGATCATGAAGATCCCTGAAGGAAAGAAAATCTATTTCGCATCTGATAACCATCTGGGAGCACCTACCCGTGCCGAATCCCTTCCAAGGGAAAAGAAATTTGTAAGCTGGTTAGACGAGATCAAGGATGACGCGCACTCCATTTTCCTTTTAGGTGATCTGTTCGATTTCTGGTATGAGTACAAGAGAGTTATCCCTAAGGGGTTCACAAGGACTCTGGGTAAATTGGCCGAGTTAAGCGATATGGGTATTTCAATTCATTATTTCGTGGGAAATCATGACCTTTGGATGAACGGCTATTTTGAAGAGGAGCTCAATATTCCTGTATATCATGAACCCAGGCAATTCGAATTTAATGGTAAAACTTTCCTGATCGGTCATGGGGATGGATTGGGCCCCGGTGATAAGGGCTATAAACGGATGAAGAAGGTTTTCACCAACCCTCTTTCCAAATGGCTGTTCAGGTGGCTTCATCCCGACCTGGGGATAAAACTCGCCCAGTATTTTTCAGTAAAGAACAAGCTGATCTCTGGTGAAGAAGATGTCAAATTCCTTGGTGAGGAAAAGGAATGGCTGATTCAGTACTGCAGATCGTCTCTTCAGGAAAGCCATAAGGACTATTTTGTTTTTGGTCACCGGCATTTGCCCCTTGATATCAATCTAAACGATAATTCCACCTACATCAATCTGGGTGACTGGATAAACTATTTTACTTACGCGGTTTTTGAGAATGATCAGCTTAAGCTGAAGGAGTATAACCCGTGATCAAACCACTTTTAAATCCCTGATCTTTAGTTGAAGATCGGTTCTGCCATTCCAGTGGTTCTCGTCAATTGTGAACACGACCATCAGGGGTTGTTTGCTTTTAAGAAGGTGCAACTTATCGCCTAATCCAAATCCTATCCCTCCCAATTTCTGATTTGAATTGCGTTGAATGAAGGTCGCCTTAAGATGAGCGCCGTTTTCTCCCACAGACTTTGCATAGCCAGTATCAAATAAATTTCGAGTCATAAAAACAGGAGTCATATTTGCAGGCCCAAAAGGAGAGAACTGTGAGAGAATGCGATACAGTTTAGGAGTGATATGATCAAAGTCGATCTCCATATCAATCTTTATCTCGGGGATTTTCTGCTCGGGAGTAAGAGAGTTTTTAACCACCTCTTCAAACCTCGCTTTAAATCCAGTAAGGTTCTCAGGTTTTAAAGTAAGTCCAGCAGCATACTTATGACCCCCAAAGCGATCGAGGTAACTTTTACATTGCTCCAGTGCATTATATACATCGAATCCCTTAACAGATCTAACCGACCCGGTTATCTCTCCATTGCTCTGTGTTAGGACTATTGTGGGTCTGTAGTGGGTCTCGATAAGCCTTGACGCAACTATTCCAAGCACACCTTTATGCCAATGCTCCTTGTAGACTACAGTACTATGATTTTCTGTTTCTCCATCAGATTCTATCAACTGTAATGCTTCTTCGGTTATTATCCTGTCCTGGTCTTTCCTGTCCGTGTTAAGTTCGTCTATTGCCGAGGCCAACTCACTGGCTTTGTCATGATCGGATTCACGAAGAAGGTCTACTGCAAACTGACCATGCTTCATCCTGCCTGCCGCATTTATTCGAGGTGCGATGGTAAATACCACAACGTTGATATCGACTTCGGGCTTTTGTTTTTCAGCAAGTATAGCCCTTATCCCAGGCCTGGGCTCGCTGTTTATTAATCTTAATCCATGGAAGGCAAGAGTACGGTTCTCCCCTGTCATCGGGACAATATCAGCAGCAATTGCCGTACATACAAGATCCAGATATCCTTTAATTTCTTCTATGTCATGCCCTCGTTTTTCAACGATAGCCTGCATAAGCTTAAATCCGACACCACAGCCGCATAATTCCTCGTATGGATATTCACATTCCTCCTGTTTGGGGTTCAATATTGCAACGGCATCCGGGAGTTCATTCCCGGGTCGGTGATGGTCACAGATAATAAAGTCGATCTCCTTAGATTTCGCATAGGCCACCTGGTTTACAGCCTTGATCCCACAGTCAAGTGCGATGATCAGCCCAATTCCGTTGTCGTCGGCATAATCTATTCCCTTCAGTGATATCCCATATCCTTCTTCATAACGATCTGGTATATATGTTGTTACAGACTCATGAAGGCCCTCAAGGAATGATGACAGCATAGCCACGGCAGTTGTGCCATCAACATCATAGTCGCCATAAATAAGGATATTTTCTTGTTGAGAGACAGCACGTTCTATACGTTCCACAGCTTTATCCATATCCTTCATAAGGAAGGGGTCATGCAGGTCTTCAAGATCGGGCCGGAAGAACAGCCTTGCCTGCTCGTAAGACTCAATACCTCGCTGGACCAATAAGGCTGCAGTTATATGATCAACTTTTAATTCTTGTTGCAGACTTTGTGTTTTAACGGGGTCGGGTTTGGGTTTGAGTGTCCAGCGCATATACAAATATAGAAAATATTCTATATTTAGGATTCGTGATAATGTATTTCGGTTTCTACTACAGCAAATCGCCGGAACATTTCCATTACCCCGCAATATTTTTCAATAGAGAGATCAACAGCCCGTTTTATCTTTTCGCGTTTCAGGTTTTCTCCGTAAAAATGATAATCAACTTTCACCCTGTCATAATATTTGGGGTGCTCGTCAGTCAGGTTGGCACTCGTTTCCATCCGGAAGTCGGAAACCTTGACTTTCATCTTCTTAAGGACCGAAACAACGTCAAGACCGCTGCATCCGGCCAGGGAGGCCAGCATCATGGCCTTAGGTGCAAGACCTGCATTATGCCCTCCATTTTCAGGTGAGGTATCGATCAAAACGGTTTTGTCATTGGGATTATCGGCTTCAAAGAGCATATTCCCTTTCCAATGGGTAACTACCTTATGTGTCATGTTGCTTTTTTTCGTTACTTGTTGATTCAAAATTAGCATAATAAACCTTAAAACTATAAGATCTCATGCCATTAGTTCAACCCTTGTCGCCCGATCACGATCCTGAGACCAGAAAACTCGCTGAATTCTTTGAAGAGACCCTCGGATTCTGTCCCAACTCTGTCTTGACAATGCAGAGGAGGCCGGCCATAAGCAAGGCTTTTATCAACTTGAACAAAGCTGTAATGACAAATGAAGGCAGGGTAACATCAGCCTTAAAGCGCATGATCGCCTGGGTTAGTTCCAATGCTGCCGGATGCCGTTACTGCCAGGCACATGCCATCAGGGCTGCAGAGCGATACGGCGCAAAGCAGGAACAACTTGACAATATCTGGGAATTCCGCACCCATCCTGCGTTTAATGAAGCTGAGCGAGCCGCTTTGGATTTTTCACTTGCAGCCTCTGTTGTACCCAATGCGGTGGATAAGACCATTATGAAGCGGCTGCACGAACACTGGGATGAAGGAGAAATTGTTGAAATGCTGGGTGTAATAGCGCTTTTCGGTTATTTGAACAGGTGGAATGACAGTATGGGCACCTCAATTGAACAAGGCGCAGTGGAAAGCGGTGAAAAATACCTCGGTAAGCATGGCTGGAATTCAGGCAAGCACCAGGAATAAAAGTCGAATATATTATCTGGATTAACTTTTGCCCGCCAGCACTAATACGAACTCACCTTTGTTTTTCTGCCTTGAGTAATAATCGTAAATCTCCCCGATCGTTCCTCGCTTGTTTTCTTCATACAACTTAGTCAGCTCGCGAGAAACCGAGATCATTCGGTCCTCTCCGAAGTAAGTTGAGAAGTCTTTCAGAGTTTTAAGCAGTTTATGCGGTGATTCATAGAAGATCATGGTCCTTTTTTCTTCCTGTAGCTCTTTAAGGCGTGATTGTCTCCCTTTCTTGAGCGGGAGGAAACCCTCAAAAACAAATCGGTCTGAGGGAATAGCTGAATTTACAAGGGCAGGCACGAAGGCGGTGGCCCCGGGCAAACACTCAACATCAATACCCTTTTCCACGCAGCTTCTAACAAGGAGGAATCCCGGATCAGAGATAGCAGGAGTACCTGCATCTGAGATCAGGGCAATGGTCTGACCCGACATTAATCTTTCAATCAGTCCGCCAATCGTACTATGTTCATTATGCATATGATGGGACTGCATGCGGGTAGTGATCTCATAATGTTTCAACAATTTGGAAGAAGTCCTGGTGTCTTCAGCCAGGATGAGATCAGCTTTCTGCAATATTTCTATGGCCCTCAGTGTAATGTCCTTAAGATTCCCTATAGGAGTGGGCACAACATATAATTTGCTCATCGTTTCAGGAGATGGAGTACACAGGGTATATGGTCCTTACCGGCATAGGATTCCATATCAATCAAACCGGGCTTCAACAATTTCAAGGAATCGCTCCTGATATTCTTCTTTGCCCTCCCAGTTGTCTTGCTGAGGTTTAATCTTATTCTCGATAAGTATAAGGGCTTCCTTCAACGATTTGGATGAGCTAAGCTGTAATAAAGCCCGTTCATAATCAAGCACATTCCCTCCAAAAAGATGTTTGATAAATGCCAGTTTGTCATTCAGGCCAATCTTAATTGCTTTTCCCTTTAAAGATTCATTTAGTGATTTTTTATCGCCTTCATCGGTCTGGACAACCGGTTCGAATACGGGAATATTCTTATAGGCCGAAGTGATATCCTCAAGTTCATTTCTCTTGGCGATTGGCCTGGCTATAGCCTCTTCAAGAATTTCATCCACCTGTTGAGTTTCCTCAGGCATTTGAGCCACAATATCCTTGATTGTCTCCATCAGAGGTTCCATTATCCCATCATCTTCAGTTTCATCAAGGTCGATATAAATCTTGTCCTCAACCTCGATGGTATCGCTTACCGTGTTATTGAACGCGTCATCCAGCCGGTCAAAGAAGGATGAATCACTGCCTATAGTGGGCATATCGTCTTCGAAATTCTCCTGGGCGAATTTCAAAATGGTCAATTTCTCATACAGTTGAGCCACTTCCTCATGCAATTTCTTGACATCCTCCTTGCCTCTTAATTTCAAAATTCGGTGTGCTATACTGATCAACTCCGATTCGAGTTTCTTCTTCATAACTTCTGTTGTTAATTGTAATGAAAGCTTTTGATTTTTAATAAATTTACATCACCTTTATAAAAACGCCATTCGGACTGAATTTAGTGTTAAAACTACGAAATGTTTCTCGAAAATACCGTTAACCAAAAAGAACAATTTGGTTGGATTGAAGTGATTTGCGGATCGATGTTCTCTGGTAAGACCGAAGAATTGATCCGTCGTCTAAAGCGTGCCCAATTCGCAAAACAGAAGGTAGAGATCTTTAAACCGGAAATCGATTCCCGGTATGATAATGAGAAGGTCGTTTCTCATGATTCCAATGAGATTCGGTCTACTCCGGTTCCTGCAGCAGCTAACATCCCGTTGCTGGCAGCCAATTGTGATGTGGTAGGAATTGACGAGGCACAGTTTTTCGATGATGAAATTGTTCGTGTGTGCAACGACCTCGCCAACAAAGGCGTCAGGGTAATCGTTGCTGGTCTTGACATGGATTTTAAAGGGAATCCTTTTGGTCCTATGCCGAGTCTTATGGCCACTGCCGAGTACGTAACCAAAGTTCATGCAGTTTGCACACGCACAGGTAACCTCGCTCAGTACAGCTACAGGAAAGCCAAGAGTGATGACCTGGTTTTTTTGGGGGAAACCGATGAGTATGAGCCTCTTAGCCGCGCAGCGTTCTACAAAGCCATGATGCGTGATAAGGTGCGAAACATGAAAGTAAATGACCCTGTGGTAATCACACCGAAATCGAAGCAAGCCAATGCCTGAAACCAGGGAAACCATCCTGGAGATCGATCTCTCCGCTCTATCTCATAATTATAATTACCTAAGGTCCCGAATTCCTGCTTCCACGCTGTTCCTTGCAGTGGTAAAAGCTTATGCCTATGGTCATGATGCGGTCAATATTTCACGCTTTCTCCAGAAGCTTGGCGTTGATTATTTCGCGGTTGCTTATACCGCAGAGGGCATTTTACTCAGGGAAAATGGAATAAGTAAACCAATCATGGTTTTACATCCTCAGCCGGTTAATTTTAAATTGCTCACAGAATATCAGCTGGAACCAAGTTTATACAGTATCAATGTCCTTAGGTCTTTCATCGCCACGTGTGAGAAAGAAAAGCTAAATGAATATCCGATACATATTAAATTCAATACAGGACTGAACAGGCTGGGGTTCTTAGAGAATGATGCAGACCTGATACATCAGCAGATCAATAATACCGGTTCTGTTAAGGTTAAATCCATTTTATCCCATTTGGCAGCCAGTGAAGATCTGAATGAAAAGGAATTTTCTCTTAACCAGATTAACTCTTTTAACATCAGCTCTTCGGTTTTGACGGAAAAGTTAGGATATAGGCCTATGCGGCATATGTGCAACACCTCCGGCTTGCTTAATTATCCCCAGGCTCACTTCGATATGGTAAGAAGCGGCATTGGGCTCTATGGATTCGGAAATTCGGAAGAGGAAAGCAAAAACCTCAAACCTGTTGCGAGTTTAAAAACCATCATCTCCCAGATACACCTGATCCAGGAAGGTGAAACCGTTGGTTATAACCGGGCTTTCAGGGCTGCCGATTTTACAAGGACTGCTACCATCCCAATCGGCCATGCCGACGGGATTGGCCGTCAGTATGGAAACGGGGTCGGACAGGTTTATATAAAGGGTAAAGCCGCGCCAATAATCGGTAATGTTTGCATGGATATGATCATGGTTGATGTTACAGCGATCGATTGCGAGGAAGGTGACGAGGTGATTGTTTTCGACAAGCATCATACCGCGGAAGATATCGCCTCAAGGGCCCAGACAATTTCCTATGAATTGATTACTGCCGTGTCACCAAGAGTAAAGCGCATTTACAGGGGCTGATTTAATATTTTCTTAACATTTAAGATTTTTCCCTATTTTTACGGCATAATAACTAATTAAACATTAACTACTATGCTTAAGGAATTTAAAAATTTCATTATGACTGGCAACGTGATCGATTTTGCAGTTGCCGTAATTCTGGCTGGAGCCGTTGGTTTGGTTGTCAATGGTTTTGTAAATGACATTGTTATGCCAGTTGTTGGCCATTTTGCCGGCGGAATGGACTTTGCAAGCTTGAAAGTTGTGCTCGCAGAAGCGGTTACCGACGATCAAGGTAATGTAACCACTCCCGAAAACGCGATCAGGTGGGGGGCCTGGGTAAATACAATAATTAACTTGCTGATAGTTGGTTTTGTCTTGTTTGTCATCGTTAAGGCTTACAACAAAACTAAAAAACCACCAGCTGAAGAAGCTCCCGCAGGACCTTCTGAAGTGGATCTGTTAAAAGAGATCAGGGACGCTTTAAGAAAGTAACCTTATAGCGTTACCGCTACACTACATAGACTAATCTTTAAACCACTCTCAAGAGTGGTTTTTTTTGTTATTATTATTACTTTAGCCCTCTAAATCGATTGATATGAAACTTGCCGTAGTTGGTGCAACAGGAATGGTGGGACAAGTCATGCTGGATGTGCTGTCTGAACGTCAATTCCCGTTTTCAGAATTACTCCTTGTTGCCTCTGAGCGTTCAGTGGGTAAAGAAATCGAATACAAGGGCAGATCGTACAAGGTTATCGGCCTGGCCGATGCTGTGCAGTCCCGACCGGATATTGCCTTGTTTTCAGCCGGAGGAGGCACATCTCTGGAATGGGCTCCAAAATTTGCTGAAGTTGGCACTGTAGTTATCGACAACTCTTCTGCCTGGAGAATGGACCCCGATAAAAAACTGGTCGTTCCCGAGATCAATGCAGAGAGCATTGAGCAAACCGACCGAATTATCGCTAACCCGAACTGTTCAACCATTCAAATGGTAATGGCTCTTGCGCCTCTGCATAAGAAATACAAGATAAACAGGCTGGTGGTCTCCACTTATCAGTCGGTTACCGGTACCGGGGTAAAAGCTGTAAGGCAACTGCAGGAAGAGGCTCTGGGAATCGAGGGGGAAAGGGTGTATCCACATCCCATTCATATGAATGTATTGCCGCATTGTGATGTGTTCGAGGAAAATGGTTATACCAAGGAGGAAATGAAGCTGGTAAGGGAAACGCAAAAAATATTGGACGACCGCAGCATTGCTGTTACAGCTACTGCTGTCAGAATACCAACCTCAGGTGGTCATAGCGAATCGGTAAATATCGAATTTGAAAGGGATTTTGATGTAGATGACCTCAGAAACTTACTAAATAAAACTCCGGGTGTTGTGGTTCAGGATGATCCGCTGAGCAACCTTTATCCCATGCCTGTCTCCGCCCATGGCAAGGACGATGTTTTTGTTGGCAGAATAAGGCGAGATGAATCAAGACCTAATTGTTTAAACCTTTGGATCGTAAGCGACAATCTGCGGAAGGGAGCGGCCACAAATGCCGTGCAGATCGCCGAATACCTGCTCTCCCAAAAGTGGCACAATTAGAGGTTAAACCTTATTTTTCAGACCTTAAGGACATAGAACTGGAAAAACAGACATTATAACTAATTAATTAAAAGCCCAGTAGTTGTTTGTTTATCTTAGGGGTCCAAATTTTTCTATAAATGTTTTTCAGGTCTACATGGCTGTTATGGGCCCTCTTACCGTTGGTCCTTCTATCCTGTTCCGAAGATGACACCTATGTTCCGGTTCAAGAGCCGGCCCAGGTTTCTCCGGTTGTTTTTGAAATGGCCTCAGTTCCCTATCAAACACTTTCCGAATATAACTTTTTTGAAGGTCCTATGGCTCGATTAGAACCTGTTTACGGCGTCTTACCTTATGAGCTCATCAACCCGCTCTTCAGTGATTATTCAAAGAAGAAAAGATTTATTTGGATGCCGGATAATATTAAAGCAAGATATGCCAACGATGATGCAGTACTAAATTTTCCAGTTGGAACGGTCCTTATAAAAAATTTTTATTACGAAAATGTACTTCCGGAACTACAAACAAGAGTTATTGAAACCAGGCTTATGATTCATAAACCTGAAGGATGGGTCTTCGCGAATTATGTTTGGAATGAAGCCCAGGACGAAGCGATATTTGACCTTAGCGGAAGTTTTCAACCCTTGGAATGGGAAGAAAACGGCCTCACCCGTAACGTAAATTACCGTATCCCGGCAGGCCCTGAATGCCAGACCTGTCATAAAATTGGAGAAATTCCTGTACCTGTCGGCCTTAAACCCAGGAACCTGAATTCAGTTTTTCAATACAAAGATGGCGGTATGAATCAGTTAGAAAAGCTCGTTCAATTTGGATACCTGGAAGACGAATTGCCCGAAGATATTAGTACCATGGTTGCCTGGGCTGATGAAACAGCCAGCCTGAAAGACAGAGCCCGTGCATACCTGGATGCCAATTGTGCCCATTGCCACCAGGAAGAAGCCCATTGCGCCTATCGGCCGGTTCGCTTTAACTATGATGCATCTGCAAGCGACACCAACTTAGGTGTATGCGTTGAACCTGATACCGACCTGGGTAACGGATTATCTCATATTATTAGCCCATCAAATCATATGCGATCTGTGATGTACTTCAGGATGAACACAACAGATGAGGCTGTTCGTATGCCTTTATTGGGGCGCTCCATGATACACGACGAGGGAGTAGCCCTGATATATGATTACATAAACTCTATAGAAACGAATTGTGAATAACGATTTTTAATATAATCGAAATGAAAAACATTACGTCCATATTGTCTGCACTCTTTCTCGGATCCCTGTGCTGGGGTCAGGCCAGTTCAGACAGCTGCCTGGATGCTTCAACAGCTACTCCTATTACCACCACGGGAATGTATTCGGTAACCCTCGTTGACGGTACTGAGATCCCCGATCCTATTTGTGCGTCTAATGGTGCCGGGGCAACTAATGGTGAATGGTTCAGGTTCACTCCCTCAACATCTGAATATATAACGGTTTCCTCAGACTCAAATATCCTCCCTCAGAATTCCGGCGTCGATACGCGTGTGCATATCTATTCCGGTTCCTGCGGAAGTTTGGTTTGTGTTGCCGGTGATGATGATTCCGGGGCAGGCTTCACTTCCGAAGTCGGATTTAATACAATTGCGGGTGAAACTTACTATATAGCATGGGATGACCGCTGGGATGATACAGGCTTCGATTTTATGGTAAGTGTTTCCTCTCCTCCAGTGCAGCCACCAGTTACCTTTTCAAGCCAGGCTGTGAACGCTACGGGGTCAGATAGAGCGGTTGTTGATATGAATAATGACAAGCTTGATGATCTGGTGTCGGTAACTTCTACCAATATCAATATCAATTATCAATTGCCGGGCGGTGGCTTTGATAGCGTGGACATAATCACTACTGAAGCCGATTTTACCCCTTCATGGAGCCTGGCGGCAGGGGATATTGACAGAAATGGATATAACGACCTTCTTTACGCCGGATCTTCAGGTGTGACATTTATGTATGCCAATTCAGACGGAACCGCGTATACAGAAATTTCAGGGGCAGATTATGTTTTCTCCCAACGCTCAAATTTTATAGATATCAATAACGATGGTCATTTGGATGCATTCGTTTGTCACGATGTGGCGCCAAATGTTTATTATATAAACGACGGGTCTGGTAACCTGACCTTTTATCAGGGAGCTAGTCCGGTTGTCCCTAAAGGTCTTGGCACTCACGCCAGTGGCGGTAACTACGGAACCGTTTGGGTAGATTATGATAACGATCGTGATATGGATCTTTTTATCGCCAAGTGCCGAGGTGGAACCGTTACCCACAAATGGAATGAATTATGGCAGAATGATGGCACCGGAACCTATACCAATGTAGCTGACGGGGCTGGTTATTATGCCTCTACATTTCCGGGTGAAGGACATGATAACAGCTCAAATCTTGGTGATCCCGTACAAACATGGTCTGCTGCCTGGGCCGATTTTGACAACGATGGGGATATGGATGTCTATGTAGGTGCCAGTTCAGTGGCTGACGGGGGACATAAGCTGATGCGCAATAACGGGGACGGTACCTTTAGTGATATCACAGCAGGATCAGGTGTGGTTGATGCTCCCTTCGGAATAGAAAACGCTCCGGCCGATTTTGACAATGACGGATTTGTGGATATTCTTACCAATGGAAGCATTCTGTTCAATAATGGTGACGGCACTTTTTATCTGGTAGATACGGGCATGCCTCCAAGTGGGCCGATAGGCGATGTCAACAATGATGGTTACCTTGATGTTTTCAATGGTAACGTCCGATTAAATAATGCCGATACCGGTCATAATTGGCTTAAAGTGGTAACAACGGGAACGGTAAGCAATATCAATGGGATTGGAGCCAGGGTAGAAATCAACAGCCCGGGAATAGGGACGCAGATCCGTGATGTAAGAAGCGGGGAAGGATTTCGATATATGAGCAGCCTGAACACTCATTTTGGCATTGGCGAAGATACCTCTGTAACGAGCGTTACAGTATATTGGCCTTCAGGAACAGTGGATGTGATAGCCAATCCTGCCATTAACTCTGTAGTAACCATTGAAGAGGGCGAGACCCTTAGCCTGGAGCAATCCATGGTCGAGGATCTGATCCTCTATCCAAATCCAACACGTGATGTGTTAAACCTTAATGCCACTTACGGATTTGAGAATGTCATCTTCACCATTTTTGACATCAATGGCAGGCGTGTAATGAACAGCCGTTTCAATTCGAGCAGTATTGATGTCTCAGTGTTGAGCTCTGGCAATTATATCCTCCGGATAATGGACCAGGGAAACATAAAAGCTCAAAAATTTATAAAGTACTAGCTTATTAAGCTTAAATGGAAGTGGCCTTCAGAATCATAAAGGGTTCCGGTTTAATAAAACAACATTTATTCGACTAAGGGAAACCCCTTATGAAAATATTTATCCTGCTCGTAATTTTATCAGCATTTATTTTCAATTTTAAAAACGAAACGGAGCAAACAAAAAGTATTTCATTGAACTATCCCGAAAACAAAAAAGATGATACTGTGGACACCTATTTCGGTGTTGATGTCCCTGACCCCTACAGATGGCTTGAAGATGATCGAAGTCCTGATACCGAAGACTGGGTAAAAAGACAGAATGAGGTCACCTTCGGATACCTGGATAAAATTCCCTACAGGAAAGAACTGAAGGACCGCCTGGAATCCATATGGGATTATGAAAAAATTGGATCCCCATTCAGGGAGGGCGATTATACCTATTATTATAAAAACGACGGTCTTCAAAACCAATATGTCGTTTACAGAAAAAAGCTGGATAGCGATGAGGAGGAGGTTTTTCTGGATCCTAACTCCTTTAGTGAAGACGGGACCATTTCTCTGAGTGGATTGAGTTTTTCCGAAAATGGAAAATTTGCTGCTTATTCCATTTCCGAAGGCGGTAGTGACTGGCGAAAAATAATCGTAATGGATGCTGAGAAAAAAGAGATCATCGAAGACACTCTTGTGGATATAAAATTTTCAGGTATATCTTGGTATAAGAATGAAGGTTTCTATTACTCGAGTTACGACAAGCCGGAAGGAAGTGAACTTTCTGCCAAAACCGACCAGCATAAACTCTATTATCATAAGGTTGGCACCGATCAGGAAAACGATACCCTGATTTTTGGCGGCTCAGAGGCCGAGAAACATAGGTACATAAGCGGCAGCGTAACCGAGGATAATCGTTTTTTGCTGATCTATCCCAAGACTTCCACCACCGGGAACAAGCTCTATATCAAAGATCTTGAAAATCCAGCCAACCCACTGGTCACTGTCCTTGACCATACTGAAAGTGATACCTACCTGATTGACAATGTTGGCAGTAAATTGTACCTGGTCACTAATCTGGATGCTCCTAATCAAAAGATAGTCACGACAGATGTTTCTGACCCCGCTCCGGAAAATTGGACAGATTTCATTGCAGAAACCGATCATGTTTTGAGCCCTTCAACCGTTGGTGGTTATTTCTTTATCGAATATATGATAGATGCCATTTCCAAAGTGCTCCAATATGACTATGACGGAAACCTGATAAGAGAGGTTAAATTGCCCGGTTTGGGGAATGCTGGTGGATTTGGAGGAAAGAAAGAAGAAAAAATCGACTATTATTCGTTTACCAATTATTATACCCCTGGCCGAATTTACAAATACGATGTGGAAAGCGGTGAATCTGAGCTGTACTGGTCTCCTGAAATAGATTTCAATAGCGAGGAATATGTAAGCAAACAGGTGTTCTATACTTCAAAGGACGGCACAAAAGTCCCTATGATGATCACCCATAGGAAAGGTATCGGTCTTAACGGTAAAAACCCTGCCATACTTTATGGTTATGGTGGATTTAATAACAGCCTATATCCTACCTTCAGCATTACGAACGCGGTATGGATGGAACAGGGGGGTATTTATGCAGTCCCGAATTTGCGTGGCGGAGGTGAGTATGGCAAGGAATGGCACAAAGAAGGCACTCAAATGCAAAAACAAAACGTTTTCGACGATTTTATCGCTGCTGCCGAATACCTCATACAGAATAATTATACCTCAACCGATTATCTGGCCATTCGAGGCGGATCTAACGGTGGACTGTTGGTTGGTGCAACAATGACTCAACGACCAGACCTTGTTAAAGTAGCCTTACCTGCCGTAGGCGTTTTGGATATGCTTCGCTACCATACCTTTACAGCGGGAGCGGGCTGGGCGTATGATTATGGTACCGCGGAAGATAGCGAGGAGATGTTTAAATACCTTCTCGGATATTCTCCTGTTCACAATGTAAAGGAGAATGTTGAATACCCGGCTACCCTGGTTACCACTGCAGATCATGACGATCGGGTGGTTCCGGCTCACAGCTTTAAATTTGCTGCAGAGCTGCAAAGCAAGCAGACCGGTTCAAATCCCACCCTCATCCGTATAGAGACCGGTGCCGGGCACGGCGCTGGAACACCGGTAAGCAAAATCATTCAGGAATATGCCGATATTTTCGCCTTTACCCTGTATAATATGGGATTTGATGTGTTACCGGGGAAATCCGGGGAAAATTTAAAAGTTTAAACCCTTGAGAACTGCCTCCTTACATAGCCTACTCCAGTCTGAAGATGTAAAGGTAGTCTTAACCGATTATTTTGACAGCATCGTCCATCGTGTGGTTCATCCTAACTACACCCTGAGGTTATGGTCAAAAATTCTTATACGTGAGCTGGGGCTGAAATGCTCTGTAGATTCATTGTATTTCATCCGCAGGGAGAGCAGCCTTTATCTTAAAAGAAAACTCGGGCTAAGCGAGATTGAGATTCCTTATGATGAGCTTAAAAAAGAAGTATTTCTCCGTGTTGTCAATAGCCTTTTGATCGGATCTGAACATGAGGAGCGCTTTATGAAATATTTTGAATTGGCCGATATCCGCTCAGAGTTGTCGGTTCAATTCCTCAACCACGACATCGTAGATCTATTGAGGTCTGCGAAGGAAAAAGGACAAAAGATCTATATCGTTTCAGATTTTTATGCAGCCGTTGAGGTGTTTGACAGGTTTCTCAAACATCATGGGATAAGGGAAATATTCGACGGCATTTACAGCTCGGCATCTTCAGGTGCCAGCAAACAGAATACTTCTATTTATGACCACATTATTGAAGATCTGGGAATTACTCCTGAGAATATTCTGATGATTGGCGATAATAAAAAAAGCGATTTTAAAAATGCCCTGGCTAAGGGGCTTCAGGCATTCAGGCTGCCGCATAATAAATTCCTCTTCAGAAATAAGCTTTATCTGCTGGGAAACGATAAAAAAAAATACGACAAGGTTGTCGGTAAAACCTACAAGGCCTGTAATTCATCAGAATCTCCTCCTTTTAGCGATTATATTATCTTCTTTCAGGTTTTTGTTGAAAGGCTTTATGTCATTGCCAGGCGAATGGAAATTCAGAATTTGTTTTTTGCGTCTCGCGAGGGCAGGTTTTTAAAAAGATTATTTGATTATTATCAGGATCAGGCTATGTTAGGGCCTGAAGCCCGGATCGGGACACATTACCTTAGGATGTCCCGCCAGGCTGCTCTCCAGATTACCTATGACAGGCTAAGCAGGGAAAAGTTTTCTTATTTGAGGAAGCGCTTTAAGGACATGAGCCCCGGCGAATTTATCCGGAACTTCGCGTTTGATAACGAAACAACTGTTAAAATACAGCTTGAGCTCGGAGAAATAGATCCGGAGATCACCGTAAAAGGTTTTTTTGATTCAGATGAATTCGAAACGCTTGTAGGGCTTGATTCTTTTAAAAATGCATATGAGAAGAACAGGAAGAGGCAAAAAAATGCATTTCTAAGTTATCTGAGTTCTTTTGAAGCGGATATAACCGGAGGCATTAACATTGTTGACGTAGGTTGGGGAGGTACAATGCAGGAGGCCATATATGAGGTGCTGAATAAAAAGATACCGGTAACCGGATATTATCTTGGCCTCAGGGAGGTCTATAATATTCAGGATAAGACAAAACGTTACGGCCTGTTGTTCTCGATACAGCCATATGAGGTATACTCAGATCATATCCTGACGGCCAATACCCAATTGTACGAACAGTTGCTTACTGCAGATCATGGCAGTACCATTGGTTACGATTCCGGATCAGAAAATTATACGATCGAGAATTATACAGAGGAAGAAAAGTCCCTGTATCAGAATTACCTGAGAGGTCATCAGGATTTTATGATGGAGAAATTCAAGATCTTGCTCAAGGACCTGGAAACTATCTGCTACGATTACAGGATTGTTCAGCGGAAGATAACAGATTTAGCCCTTCGTAACGGCCTGCTTATCAATTCGAAAAAACTCGGTTTCATAAAAATCCTTAATCGTGGATTTATACAAAACATAGGGCCGGTCACCATCGGTATAGAATACGATCCTTCGGCTGCAGGTAGTTATAGACAGCTGTTAAAAGACCTTTTAGTTAAACCCGAATCAAAATTCAGATATTTGGCCAAATTAAAGCCCATGCTTTATGAAAGGAATAAGGTTCTCGCTTTTCTGCTGCCGATGTGGCTCATTTATTGGTATTTCCTTCTAAATCGTTATTTCAGGCAGAGAATTTTCAGGCATATTTTTTTCCTCAGGTATAATTATTTCAGATAAGTTTAAATAAGTTGAATATCTGAAATGCTTTCGATAAAATGATCGGGGCGATATTCTGCTTTATCGATAAGTCTATGAGTGTGATTATGTATGTTTTTCCCGTTGTCGATCAATCCGATTGTTAGCCATCCCAATCGGTTTGGTATAAGGAAATCTTTAAGAATATTGTCGCCGATATAACAATACCGATATCCCGGGTACTCCAATAAGATCTGCTGGAAATTATACGGGTCCGGTTTTTCATGCCCTGTTTCTTCAGAAATAAGAATAATATCGGCCATTTCGATCAATTCAAGCGCCTTTAGTTTATTCCTCTGGGTCACTGAACGCCCGTCGGTTATTATCCCGATTTTACCATTTTTTGAATGTATCTTTTCAAAAAGGGATTTAACGCCATTAAAGGGCCTGATGTCCGGCTTATGATTCCTGTAAACGTTAAGCAATTCATCATTCGAAATATTATAGGCCAACTCTATACGACGAAACGCATCGCCACCCGACCTGTAAATGGAAAACATCCTGGAAAGCAGTGGTTCCCACTGTGGCTCCACAGATTGTGCAATAGTTTTAAAACCTGATTTCAGGAAATCAATTTCGTTATACAGCGTGTCATCCAGATCGAAGCAGATGACCGATCTTTCATCAACCTTTATATCCACGTGAAAGGATCTCGTTATCATAACGCAACAGAAGCAGGTCTGCCTCCCAGCAATTGAACTGATCTTCCATGCTCTTATTTTGAAGATATTCTTCTATCAACCATCCAGGATAATTCGCTCCGGCAAGATAGGACAGAGGATAGCCACCACCAAATCGCGGATTTATCTCAATCCCTACAACTTCGTCTCCTTCTATTTCTTTAAAAACCTGCAGGGTTATACATCCTCTGGCTCCCTTGATCTCACCCAATTGTTCCCTGATGAAATCAACAAGTCCGTTCTTTCTGGTTACCGCCTTGCTAACCTCACCTTCTCTTACTTCAATCCTCATTCTTGGTACAACACATCTAAGCTTACTGCTTCTGTCGAAATACAGATCACAGGTAAACTCGTCGAATTCTGATTTATCAAAATATTCCAGGAACATCAGGTTAGAATCCAGGACCTGCTCTTCAAGCAATTGGTCTTCAGACAGGATTGCAGTTGTATCAGAACCGCCGCTTCCATCAAGGGGCTTAATAAACATTGGAATTTCAAAGTCCTGCTTTGAATATTCTCTTGCTGCTTTAATTTTTCTTGATTCAAAAAATTCATGCACCTCCCTTTTATTTCGGCAAGTACTGACAAACCCTGTTGAAGAAATCACGATTCGAATACCTTTTTCAAGGAATTTATTCGCTTGCATGGCCAGTATCTTAAGCTCGGTGTCAATTGTTGGAATTACGAGTTTAACATCCTTTCTGATGCACAGATCAAGAAGATGATCTGCATAGGAGGGGTCTGTCAATCTGGGAACTTTGAAACTCCTGTGGGCCACGTGACATGCCGGTGCCAGTTCCGGATTATAATCAACAGCGAATACCTCTCCACCTGGAAATCGGGATCTGAGTTCTTTTTGAAAGGCTTTCAGAAGAGAAACCCGCCTGCCGGCAGATGTTATAAGGACATTAGATTGCATTTATCTTTTTGGCTGACAACCAATCTGTTAAGGTTAAGCGGTTAAAATTAGATGAATTTTTGTACAACCCCTTTTCTATCGGATGTAATGCTATAAATTTCGATCAGCCCCTGAAATATTCAACTAAATGCGCTTTTTGACCATACTTTTTAGGAATTGTTCCCCATTTTTCGGACTGTTTTCTTGTACTTAACCCCTCTTTCCTCTAAATAAGACAGTATATAACCGAAACAATCCTTGTGCTTTCCTATAAGTTCAGGGGGGAAAACTCCTTTTGCCTTAAACTTTCCATCCAGTAGAAGGTTTACCGCTGCTGTGGCTGTGTATCCTGTAGTTCTTGACATGGATGAAACCCCGGTCTCCTGGCAAAATTCATCATAAAGGTCATATACGATTTCTTCTTTTACTCCTTCTGAATTTTCACCTTTAAGACTCACCCGCATAACGGTGAATTCCTCATCCTGCGGCCCTAATTTCCATTCCTTGAAAAGCAGCTCGCTACTCAGCTCGAGAGGAACGATATCCTTTCCGTTCACTTGGATTGCCTCCTGACTGAAAAAGCCACTTTCACGAAGCACCTTGATGTATTCAACATGGCCCGGGTACCTGAGGGTTTTTTCTTTCATATTCGGTATATGCGACATGGTATACAGGATTGATCTCAAGCCATCTGTATTAAAGGACTCGAGAGTACCTACCTTTTCAAATTCGACATATTCACAATCAGAAAGTGCTTCCCTCGTAATGATGTGGCCGTTTTCCACATAACGGGCAGGTCGTGTGTACTCTTCAATCACATCTATCGGAGAAAACGGCGCCTTATAAAAGAAGGGCCAGCTCTTTTCCTTTGGAAGGCCTCCTACAAGACATTCGAAATGCGTCAGTTTCATTGTTTCATTATAGCGCCCCAAAATAATATTGTCCATGCCGGGAGCAACCCCGCAGTCAACGATGGCCGTCACTTTATTACTCTCGGCCAACCCCTTAAGTTCAAGGGCATTTTCAGGAAAAAAGGAGATATCGACCACATTTTTACCGGCACTGATAATGGTTTCAAGGGTTTTATACCCCAAAAATCCCGGTACAGCGGAAAGAACCATGTCGAAGGTCTTTATAGCTCTTGTCAGTTCATCCGAATCGGTGACATCAAGTTGCTTGACAGAAAGGTCAGGATGAAGGCCGCTAAATTTTTTCAAGCGGTTGAGGCTCTTGTCACAAAGGCATACTTTGTGCTGCTTGACGAGGTCTAAGGCCATGGCGCTACCAACCATACCAGCACCTAAAACAATAATATTATTCATTGGAAGCGATCTTATTAGATTAAGAAATTATTTTCGATATCGGTATTCGGGAGAAGGCGACTACAGCCCGGGAATTCTAATCCATGGAATTGAAGACAAATCAAATTTCAGAAAAATCATAGCATGAATGATTTCGCTCAATTTACAAAAAAACTCCGACCGCAGTCGGAGTTTAGATTATTATTCTTCCGGAGGCATCATCTTAAAGTCCTCCATGAATTTTGTGGTGTAATTCCCAGCTATATAGTCCGGATGATCCATTAGTTGCCGATGAAACGGGATAGTGGTCTTTATACCTTCTATGACGAATTCGTCAAGCGCTCTCCTCATTTTGCTTATGGCTTCCTCTCGGGTCTGGGCCGTGGTAATGAGTTTGGCAATCATGGAATCGTAATTCGGAGGGATCACATATCCGGCATAGACATGTGTGTCTAATCGCACCCCATGTCCACCAGGGGCATGCAGGGTGGTAATACGCCCCGGAGAAGGCCTGAAGCCGTTGAACGGGTCTTCCGCATTGATCCTGCACTCGATAGAATGCAGGTTAGGCGTATAATTCTTTCCTGAAATCGGAACACCTGCGGCCACAAGGATTTGTTCTCTTATCAGGTCGAAGTCAATAACCTGTTCAGTTATTGGATGCTCTACCTGAATACGAGTATTCATCTCCATAAAATAGAAGTTACGGTTCTTGTCGACCAGGAACTCCACAGTTCCGGCCCCTTCATATTTGATATATTCGCAGGCCTTGACAGCCGCATCCCCCATCTTTTTCCGAAGCGCCTTGGTCATAAAAGGAGAAGGTACTTCCTCTGTAAGCTTCTGATGACGTCTCTGAACAGAGCAATCCCTTTCGGAGAGGTGGCAGGCTCTTCCGGTAGAATCACCCACAACCTGGATCTCGATATGCCTTGGTTCTTCGATGAGTTTCTCCATATACATATCATCATTACCAAAGGCTGCTTTAGATTCCTGTCTGGCTGAATCCCAGGCTGTCCTTAGGTTCTCAGGTTTCCAGACCGCTCGCATTCCTTTTCCGCCTCCTCCGGCTGTGGCTTTTAGCATAACAGGGTAGCCCACTTCTTTCGCAAGTTTTTCACAAGCCTCAAAATCTTCTATTATCCCGTCGCTTCCCGGCACACAAGGCACTCCTGCGGCTTTCATGGTTGCTTTGGCCGTAGCCTTATCACCCATTTTTTCGATCATCTCAGGGGAGGCTCCGATAAATTTTATGCCGTGCTCGTCACATATCCTTGAAAATTTGGCATTCTCTGAAAGAAATCCGTAACCGGGATGAATAGCGTCGGCATTGGTGATCTCTGCTGCCGCTATAACATTCGACATTTTCAAATAGGATTCGGTGCTTGGGGGAGGTCCTATGCAAACCGCTTCATCGGCAAACTTCACATGAAGGCTTTCGGCATCTGCCGTGGAATAAATGGCTACCGTTTTTATGCCCATCTCCTTGCAGGTTCGGATGACCCTCAGGGCAATCTCTCCCCTATTCGCTATGAGTATTTTCTTAAACATCTTTTGTTTTTTAACGCTTTTATATCCGTATTTAACCAAATATCCCGAATTGATTTTCGAGACTGGATTCGGCCCGGATTAAAAATGATTAAGACGGATCGACTAGGAACAGTGGTTGATCAAATTCAACCGGAGAGCTGTCGTCAACCAGTACTTTAACAATTTTACCAGAAACCTCAGATTCTATTTCGTTGAACAGTTTCATGGCTTCAATAACACAAAGGACGTCTCCCTCGCCTACGTTATCACCTACTTCTACAAAAGGCGGTTTGTCCGGCGAAGGTTTTCTGTAAAAAGTACCGATTATAGGAGATTTGATCGTTACATACCTTGAATCATCTGAAGCGATCTCCTTGCTAGGAGCGCTGGCCTGAGCTTCCGGTGCCGCCGGAGCTGCAGGAGCAGATGGTGCAACTGCTTGCGGAATTTGAGCTGCAACTGGAACTTGCTGTACGATTGTGGTGTCAGCATCCGATCCGGTTTTAATGGTGATTTTAACATCTCCCATTTCGAGCTTAACCTCACTGGCGCCAGATTTAGCGACAAACTTAATGAGGTTTTGAATCTCTTTTAATTCCATATTAGTTCTGTTTAGTTAGTTCGATTAAAGTGTATAGGCCCATTTGAAATAAATGGCACCCCATGTAAAACCACCCCCAAAAGCGGCAAAAATCAGGTTATCTCCCTTTTTCAATTGACTTTCATAATCGGAAAGCAATAATGGCAGGGTTGCAGAGGTAGTATTGCCATAGCGGTGGATATTCATCATAACCTTCTCAGGTTCGAGCTTGATCCTGTCTGCTGTCGCATCGATAATCCTTTTATTGGCCTGGTGAGCAACAAGCCAGGACACATCATCTTTGGTCAGTTTATTTTTTTCTAATATTCTTACTGTCACATCCGCCATGTTAAAGACGGCATTTTTAAACACGGTGCGCCCATCCTGGAAAACATAGTGTTCCCCTTTTTCCAGCGCTTCTTTTGTAATAGGGAATGAAGAACCTCCGTACTTCGCCTGGAGAAACTCCCTTCCTGTTCCATCTACTCTAAGTAATTCATCCTGAAGCCCCAGTCCTTCATTATTTGGTTCAAATAAAACCGCCCCGGCCCCATCGCCAAAGATAATACAGGTTGCCCTGTCCTCATAATTGATCATGGAGGAGTTCTTGTCTGCACCAATAAGCAGTACTTTTTTATATCGTCCCGATTCTATATAGCTTGCCGCAGCAGACATCCCGTATAAAAAGCTCGAGCAGGCAGCTTCCAGGTCGAATGCGAATGCATTGGTTGCACCAATCATTGAAGCGGTGTATGCAGCGGTTCCCGCCGCCTTCATATCGGGCGTGGCAGTTGCAACAATAACAAGGTCGATGGTTTTTGGATCCAGTCCGGTTTTTGCGATAAGATCTTTGGAGGCTTCAATGGCCAGGAAAGAAGATCCCTTGCCGGGATCCTTGAGAATACGCCTTTCCTTAATCCCTGTACGGGTCGTGATCCATTCATCGTTAGTGTCCACCATTGTCTCCAGGATCTGGTTGGTAAGGACATACTCCGGCACATAGGCGCCAACAGCGGTAATGGCTGCTGTGATCTTACTCATGAATACTTAGTTTTGAACAAAATTGATCAAAATCGGCATAAAATCTAAGAAATTTGACCAAAACACACTTATTTTGATCAAATTTGAGGCAAATTACACGCTTTTTACCTCTAAAAAAAATTAATCATAAAAAAAACGCCCGGTTCGAGCGTTTTATACTATGCGTGCATAATGGTTATGCTTCAATCTCATCTTCGGTAGCATCGATAAGCACCTGACCCCTGTAGTAAAGCTTTCCTTCATGCCAGTGTGCCCTGTGATATAAATGAGCCTCTCCTGTAGTTGGACATGTAGCAATCTGTGGAGCCGTAGCCTTAACATGCGTACGTCGTTTATCGCGTCTTGTTTTTGATATCTTTCTCTTTGGATGCGCCATGATCGTACCTATTTATCGGTTAACAAATTTTTTAATGTATCCCAACGCGGATCTATATCCTCGTTGTCTTTATTTTTCCCTTTCGGGCTTAACTCTTTTAATCTGTCGAGTATTTCAGATTTTAACGTGCCGTCCTTTACTCCCGGATGTATACGCTTGGTAGGTACCGAGAGAACGATCAGTTCATAGATGTACTGAGCAATATTGATCTCGTATGATCCATGAGGCATAATCAGGATCTTCTCATCATCATCATTGAACTCCTGTCCAAATTTAACCACCAAAAACAATTCATTGTCAATGGACTGGTCAAAAGGTTCATTGGTAAGATCACAGTTAATGTTTACTGTTCCGCTAACACTAAACTCAAGCTCAAGCAATGTGGATTTTTTGTCAAATTTCAATTCAACTTTTAAATCAACATCGTTGAATTCGTCAAAATCATAATACTCAAAGAACGATTTTTCAATCTCGTAATCAAAACGATGCAGGCCTTGTTTTAATCCAACGAACTGGATGTCATACACTTTCAAATCCTTCATAACGACCGTCGTTTCGAGCGTGCAAATATATAAAATAATATTAACCTACTTACAGCCAGTGGCTTTTTTATCGGTTTATTGAGCTCTTTTTCTGAGTTGGTTTTTGGTGAGTTCTGTATACGATATTCTGTTCCTGAAAATCTGAATGGCCGTAAAGATAGCTTCCTTGAATGAATTGGTGTTCGCCACTCCCTTTCCCGCAATTTCGAATGCCGTACCATGATCGGGTGAGGTTCTTATCCTGTCGAGGCCGGCGGTAAAGTTCACTCCTTGCCCGAACGACAGGGTTTTGAAAGGAATCAGGCCCTGATCATGGTAACATGCTAATACCGCATCGAAACTTCTGAACGCCTCTGATCCGAAAAAACTGTCTGCAGAATAAGGACCAAAAACCAACTTCCCCTGCTCCCTTATCTTTCTTAACGCTGGTTTAAGCACCTCGTCGTCTTCCTTGCCGATCACACCGTTGTCGCCCGTGTGTGGATTGATGCCAAGTACAGCTATCTTGGGTTTTCGAACGCCGAAATCCTGGATCAGTGAATGATATATGCTTTCAATCTTGGTGTCTATCAGCTCGGTAGTAATGTGATCGGCTACGTCCTTCACAGGAATATGATCTGTTAGTAACCCCACTTTCAG
>JBFKFP010000012.1:0-29628 GCA_041618535.1 Flavobacteriaceae bacterium | reverse complement strand
GTTGATGACCCCGAAGTCCTGGAGTCTATTTTTTCCAGCACTGACCTGGTTATCTGCTGCCATTGCGAGGATGAGAATACAATAAAAAAGAACACTACAGAATACCTTGAACGCTTTGGAGAAGATATTCCTGTTGATTATCATCCTGATATCAGGAGTGATGAGGCGTGCTATTTATCCTCTTCCATGGCTATAAAACTGGCAAAGAAAACAGGTGCAAGGCTTCATGTATTTCATCTGTCTACTGCCAGGGAAATGGAACTCTTCGACAATTCCATTCCCCTCAAGGATAAAAAAATAACGGCAGAGGTCTGTATTCACCATCTTTGGTTCAATAGCACCGATTACAAAAAGAAAGGGACACTTATCAAATGGAATCCTGCGGTAAAGACCGAAAAGGACCAGGCAGCCCTGTGGAAAGCCCTGCTTGATGACCGTCTGGATGTTATTGCCACCGATCACGCTCCGCACACTATGGAGGAGAAAAATAATGTTTACACCAAAGCACCTTCCGGCGGGCCACTGGTTCAACATGCCCTGGTCGTTATGTTAGAGGCATATCATCAGGGTAAGATTAAGCTGGAAAAAATTGTAGAAAAAATGTGTCATAATCCTTCTATCCTGTTCAATGTGGAAAAACGCGGCTTTATCCGTGAAGGATATTATGCAGATTTAGTGGCTGTGAACCTGAATCATCCTTGGACGGTCAACAAGGATAACATTCTATACAAATGCGGCTGGTCTCCCTTTGAAGGATCGACCTTTAAATCCCGGGTTTCTCACACATTTGTCAACGGCACACTTGTTTATCATAATTCAAAATTTACTGGGAAACGCGCAGCCAAAAGGCTTACCTTCGAAAGATGAAACGGGCTCTTATAATCATAGCAGCTATTTTTCTTGTCCAATGTAAGAACAACAGGATCGACCGGCCTGAGAAGCCGGATAATCTGCTGTCTGAGGACAAAATGGTAGAGGTGATTTACGATATGACCCTTATGAGTGCAGCTAAAGGCCTAAACAGGCGGATCATCGAGAACAATGGGATCGATCCGGAAGTTTTCGTATTTGATAAACACGACATCGATTCATCTCAATTTGCACAGAGCAACCGTTATTACTCTTATGATATCAAAGTTTATGAATCGATTTATCAAAGAGTCAAGCAAAAGCTCGAGACTCAAAAATCCGTTTTCAATGATGAATTGAAGAAGAGGGCAACCAAGGCAGATTCGATAAGCAACACCAACCGGATAAGACGTGATTCTTTGATCCGAGTCAAGACATTTGAGTCGAATCCCGATCTGCAATAAAAAATTGGGAGGTCTCCCTTACAGAGCTAAGGATGGGCTTATATTCAAAAGCCAATCGTTTTTTCATTTTTGAATTATCATAAATGCTGTCCTGGCTCAAAGCGAGTGCGGTCTGTTTTGTTAACCGCCGCCGCTTCTTTAAAAGTTTGGAACGAATCCAGTCAAAACGCCAGCCAAGCTGCAACATCAGGTGAGTGGCTTTTTTGTCAGGGGAATCTACCTCCAATTCAGCAGCGACCATATCGATAAAATCTCTGACGGGTAGATTTTCGGCAACCTGTAAAAAACGTTCATTTCTGACATCACTTTCCATCAATTCAATAAAGGTGTTAACCACATCGTGAATATCGACATAGCTTTTGACGGAATCAACGTAATATTTCATCCCTCTGGAGATTCGGGTGAAAAGCGACCCACTGCTCGATCTCCAAAACCCGGGTCCGACAATTATCCCGGGATTGATAATGATTGTATCCAGGCCTTCCTGCACCCCTCTCCAGACTTCCATCTCGGCTCCATATTTTGTGATGGCATAAACACTATGGTCGTAATCCGGGTTCCAGGGCGTTTCTTCATTGATGGGCTCATCGTTGTCTTTCCCGCCAAGGGCTGCAACCGAGCTGACATATCCGAATTTTTTAATACCGAATTCAAGGCTTAGATTCACCATATTTGCCGTCCCCTCTATATTGCTCTTTCTGAGTTTGTGATAGTCAGCGGGGTCGAAAGACACCATTGCGGCACAGTGATACACTACCTCTATTCCATTGAATGCCTCACTTAAAGAGGGGATGTCATTCAAGGTTGATTTTACCCATTCTATCTTCTTAAAAACCTCGTCTGCCGAATCATCATAATATGTGAACACACGTTTTACCTGTGGAATCTTTTTTTCATCCCTGTAGATCGCTCTAAGCTGATCGTGTTTTTTAGACAGCTTGTAAAGCAGGTGACTACCTACCAAACCGGTTCCTCCAGTTACTAGAATCATGGGTCTAAATTACCATTTTTTATTTTGCTGCATGCTCTAATGGGTTATCTTTGCTATCAAATTTTTGGTATGCAGGATTTTATTCAAGAGCTTAGGTGGAGAGGCATGATACACGATATGATGCCCGGGGCCGATGAGCATTTGAAAGAGGCGATGAGAACCGCATATGTAGGGTTCGATCCAACTTCCGACTCCCTTCATATCGGAAATTTAGTCCCGATCATGCTGTTGGCTCATTTCCAGAGATGTGGTCATAAACCCATTGCATTGGTTGGAGGCGCGACGGGAATGATCGGTGACCCCTCAGGAAAATCATCGGAACGTAATCTGCTTGATGAAGAAACCCTCAGAAAAAACCAGGAGGCTATTAAAAAACAGCTTGCTCATTTCCTTGATTTCGATTCCAAAGCAGACAATAAGGCCGTTATGGTCAATAATTACGACTGGATGAAGGACTTTACCTTTCTTGACTTCATCCGGGACGTCGGTAAACATATTACGGTAAATTATATGATGGCTAAGGACTCAGTGAAGAACAGAATTTCCGCTGATGCTTCGGAAGGAATGAGTTTCACCGAATTCACTTACCAGTTGGTTCAGGGATACGATTTCCTGCATCTTTATAATAGCCATGCCTGCTCTATCCAGATGGGAGGCAGCGATCAGTGGGGCAATATAACCACCGGCACTGAACTGATCAGAAGAATCGGCAATGGTAAAGGGTTTGCCATAACCTGTCCGTTGATAACAAAATCTGACGGCTCCAAATTTGGAAAATCTGAAGGGGGTAATGTGTGGCTGGATCCAAAGAGAACCTCGCCTTATAAGTTCTATCAATACTGGTTGAACTCGAGTGATGCGGATGCTGAAAATTACATCAGGATCTTTACTTTCCTAGAAAAGGATGAGACAGAGGCGCTTATAAAATCGCACACGGAAGCACCGCATTTGCGCAGCTTGCAAAAAAGGCTTGCCATGGAGATAACGGTAATGGTTCATTCTGAAGACGAATTCCGAAATGCTGAAAAGGCCTCAAATATATTGTTCAGTGATTCATTTAAGAAAGATCTGGAAACCCTGGATGAACAGACTTTTATGGATGTTTTTGATGGGGTCCCGATGGCAGAAATCTCAAAGGGGTTGGTTGAAGAAGGCTTAGATATGATCGCAGCTCTTTCGGCTCAAACCAATTTCCTGAGCTCAAACGGTGAAGCAAGGCGGGCATTGAAAGAAAATTCAATTTCCGTGAACAAGGAAAAGGTGAACGACTCCTATACCATCACGTCCGATGACCTTATAAATGGAACTTATGTCGTTTTAAACCGGGGTAAACGACAAACTTTCCTATTGAAAGTTGCTCAATAAAAAACCCGGCAGCTCTAAAGAAGACGGCAACCGGATTTTTTAAACTAACCAACCTAATTTTTCTTTCGACAACAATTTTCAAGTACTAGATAGGTCGGATAGTCTTCAGAAACCTTTCAGATGGCCAAAAGATTACATCCCCTTATGTCGGAATGATCAAATCTTCCGAGGATCTCAAATGAGCCATCATCATAGGTTTTACCCAGATCCTGGGTTGCGATGAACGAGCAGGAGTGAATATTGGCCAGATCTATTACATTGACTCCCCCTGTGGAATCGTTCTGAATTAGACTGAGTGGATCTTCAGTGTCCCGGACAAGGATCTTCATCCATGGCGGAGTTCTGAACAGGCCCTGACCCTTGGAGTAGGCCTGTGAGAGAAGTTCTGTCATTCCATACTCACTTTGAATATGCTCAACTCCAAAGCCTGCTCTCAGCAATTGATGCAATTCCTCTCTTACCAGCTCTTTTCTCATACCCTTCATTCCGCCGGTCTCCATAACAAGTGTATTTTTTAGCTTGAATTTATGTTTTTCAATCAAATCCAATAGAGCGAAACTAACGCCGAGAAGAAGGACATTCCTGCCCTCCTTATCCAGATCTTCCAACAATCCTGATAGTTCTTCCAGGTTATCCAGGAAAAAACCACTTTCCGAAAAGCAGGACAGCTCAATCATTTGGTTAACCATATACACAAGGGAGGAATTTTCCCTTTCGAGATAGGAGGGTAACAACGCCAGGATGGTGTAATCCTCAATTGGCCCGAAAAACCTTTTAAAGCCGTTGATAAAGCTCTTCCTGTACATTCGCAGATCTGAAACATGGTGAACACTGGATATCTGACCTGTTGTTCCGCTGCTTGCGAATTCCATTTCAATCGGATGATCTCCACTAACCACCTTATGAGTTTTAAAAAATTGGATGGGTAAGAAAGGAATATCGGATAATCGGATAACAGAACTTGGATGGACGTATAAGAGATCGCAATAGGATCTGTAGATGCGGTTATTTTCAAATTGATACCGAAATGCGGCGAATGCCAGCTCTTCAAACTGTGCATCGGACTGTATCTGAAATATGGAATCGGTATCTATCACTGGTGCTTTTGCAAAGGTATTGAAAATAGAAAAGCGCCTGATTTCATACTTATTCCCTCAGTAAATATTTTTAACCCGGCAATGATGTCACCAATATTACGGAATGGCCCTATTATTCCAGAAGAGTTATGAACGTGTTATATTTCGATTCATCAAAACGGCAATGGTCATATTTGTTCAGATCACTATTGATTATATCCCTTATCAATGTTACCTTAACGTTATAAATAATCTGATGCCATTTGGTTTCGGTGATTAATTTTATCTTTAGCCAACAAACCAAGGCCTTTGGTTAAAATGAAGGAAAAAGACATTACCATTTTACTCGTTGACGATGAGCCGGACATACTGGAGATCGTAAGCTACAACCTTCGGAATGAGGGGTACAACGTTGTAACAGCTGAAAACGGCCTCGAAGGAATAAAAGTAGCCAAGAAAGAAAAACCGCGGCTTATCATACTTGATGTGATGATGCCTGAAATGGACGGCATTGAGGCTTGTGAACAGATCAGGGCTATGCCCGATTTCGATGACTGTATAATCACATTTCTTACTGCAAGGGGAGAGGATTATTCCCAGGTGGCAGGATTCGACGCCGGAGCAGACGATTACATCACCAAACCGATTAAGCCTAAAGTCCTTGTTAGTAAAGTAAAGGCTTTGTTAAGAAGGGTGAAGCAAGATGAAAAGAACCACCAGGTTCTTAAAATCGGTCAACTAACCATAGATCGCGAGGCTTATAAAATTTTATTGAAGGGGGAAGAGATCATCCTTCCAAGAAAGGAGTTTGAGCTTTTGTCTCTCCTCGCTTCCAAACCCGGAAAGGTCTTTAAGCGCGAGGAAATCCTTGACAAGGTATGGGGAAACGAAGTGGTGGTAGGAGGTCGTACAATTGATGTACATATCAGAAAGCTTCGTGAGAAGATCGGTGACAAATCCTTTAAAACCGTTAAGGGTGTTGGCTATAAGTTCGTAAGTTAATGTCGGTACATTTTAAGAAATCCTACAGGTTCGCCTTTAAATCGGCCCTGATTGTCGCCATTTTGATGACGGCCGGGCTTTCGATATACCTTTATTTCTACCACCAGATCGATTTCTACCATCCTCCACTGATCTTTCTCATCTGTTTCTTTATTTCTTTCCTGTCTATTCAATTCAGGGTGGAGAACTTTATCTATAAACGAATTAAAAAGATCTACGACGACCTGACACTGCTTGAATCGAGTTCTTTCAGGAAAGAGCGGATCACTACAGATATGGCCACCCTAACTGAAGAGATCGACAAATACGCCAAGGATAAGAAACTGGAAATAGAGACGCTTAAAGTAAGGGAGGAATACAGGAAAGAATTCATGGGGAATGTCTCTCATGAGCTCAAGACACCGCTCTTTACGGTCCAGGGATATATCTCAACCCTGCTTGATGGCCCGGTGGAGGATGAGAAACTTCGTCAGAAATATTTAAAACGTGCCGAAAAAGGAGTGGAGCGCCTCATCTATATTATAAAGGATCTCGATATGATCACTAAACTGGAGGTTGGGGATCTTCGGCTGGAAATACAAACTTTTGATATTGTCGAATTGATTCAGAATATATTCGAAATGTTCGAAATGAAGGCTTCAAAAAAGAAGATCAGTATGGTTTTTGACATGGATTACCTAAAGCCTATTATGGTAAAAGGTGACAAGGAACGCATTCAACAGGTAGTCTCCAACCTGGTTGTAAACTCAATCAAATATGGCCGCCAAAAGGGAACTACAGAGGTCAGCATCGAGAACCTTATAAAGAATAAGGTCATTGTCAGGGTTACAGATAACGGGGAAGGAATTGAGGAGGAGAACCTGCCCCGACTTTTCGAAAGATTCTACCGGGTAGATAAGAGCGGGTCGCGAAAGGAAGGCGGCTCAGGGCTGGGGCTGGCCATTGTCAAGCATATAATAGAAGCCCATGATGAAAAGATCTATGTTGAAAGTGAATATGGTGTTGGAAGTGAATTCTCATTCACCCTCGAAAAAGCGAAATAAATCCTCGAAATCGTTTTGACAATCCCTGTTTTCAAAGCCTGAATAACTATCAACCCGCTTTAATTCCTTGGTATTAAAGGCCGATTGCTTACAGCTGGGAACCACACCCATAGTATCGAGACGGGCAGCCAGGTATTCCTGCTCAAATTGCCCCGGAGTGGGGATAAAAAACGCCTTTTTGCCTAATTTGGCCAGGTCCATGATCGTGCTGAAACCCGATCTTGAAATAATAAGTTTTGCACTGTTAATGGCATCTTCAAGTTCGGAGGAGTTCATAAAATTCACTTTGGTGATATGGCCTTCCATGGTTTTTTTCTGTCTGGCTTCCATTTTCCCCTCGACTATTAGGACACGCCCCTCAAATTTTTTTAATTCTGTGAGCAATTTTTCCATTAAAAGACTTCGCTGAGGCTCAGGGCCTGAGAGAATGGCTGCAATGTCATATTTTATTGGCACAGTTTTAAGCTCAAATCTGCTTAATGTACCTATATATTTGACCGCGATCGATGAGTCAGAAATTTTCCCGAGTTGACCGCTAAGGTTTTCCATGTAATCCCGGTCCGGAACCCAGCATTGATCAAATTTGCTTATATAATGTTGATGCAGCGCTGTACTGATAGCCGTTGTGATACCACTCAAAACCCTGAGCTGGTGAGTTAAATAAACATTTTTGATTTTTTCATTCCTAACACCGGGCCTGTTGTCTGAAATAATACCGTTGATTCCATATTCGTCGATGATATGCTTTGTTTTAAGCTTTTCCCATTTTATGGCCCGTAATATATGAGGCGCCTGGGCCAGTAGGGAAGCGCTGAATAAATACTTATGCTTAGAGTACCGGATATTATAAGATGGTAGTTCGAAGCATTTGAAACGAGGAAATTCCTGTTTGAGAAGAGATAAAGCATCACCATCACTGGCTATATACGGTTCGTAACCGTGAGAATCAAGAGCCCTTATTATCGGAATGCAACGCGTAGCATGACCAAGCCCCCAATTAAGGGGCGCCACAAGTATCTTGGTTTTCCCGGCCATCTAACAAAGATAAAGCTAAAATGTTTCCTTAATTTTACCGAAATTTCAAAAATACGTGGGCAGTAAGAATAAGCTGAAACGATTCAGGGAGAATGAGACATTCTCTAATGTCTACCAGCCATCAAGGGATGAATTGCTGGAAGGAAAGTTCGGGTTTAAAGGACGTTGGAGAGACCTGATTTTCAGGAATGATAACCCTCTTGTCCTGGAATTGGGATGTGGCAAAGGTGAGTACACGGTGGGATTGGCCAAACTTTTTCCTGATAAGAACTTCATTGGAATCGATATAAAAGGTGCGCGTTTCTGGAGAGGAGCAAAAACGGCTCTTGAAGAATCATTAAGCAATGCCGCTTTTCTGAGGATTCAGATCGAATTGATAGAACATGCATTCGGACCTTCAGAGGTAGATGAGATCTGGATCACTTTCCCTGATCCGCAGATCAAGTACAAGCGTACCAAGCACAGGATGACAAATTCAGAATTTCTTCAGAAATATAAAAAAATCCTGACACCTGATGGCCTGGTCCATCTCAAAACGGACTCAGAGTTTCTGCATGGCTATACACTGGGTTTGCTGCAAGGTCTGGGACATGAGATCATGTATTCGAATCATGATATATATAACAGGGAAGGCAGCCCTGAGGAAGTAACAGCTATTCAAACTTTTTATGAAGAATCCTTCCTGGAACAAAAGAAGGCAATTACGTATATTAGGTTTAGATTAAAATAAGGATTTGGACGTTACCATTGTTTTTTTTATCGGGTTGATTATTGCCTTTATAGGGGTGATCCCACCCGGATTGCTCAATATGTCGGCTGCAAAGATCAGCATGAAAGAAGGCTACAATCGCGGTATCATCTTCTCGATGGGGGTTTGTGTTGTGGTATGCATTCAGTCTTTTGTCGCGGCTATATTCGCAAGATACCTGAGTAATCATCCTGATGTGATCGACATTCTTCAACGGGTTGCCCTCGTCATCTTTTTTCTGATCAGCATCTATTTTCTTCTCCTGGCCAAAAAGCAGCCTAAATCAATATTGCCTGCACCTCCAAAAAGCAGGCATAGCCGATTTTTCCAGGGCATGCTGTTATCCGGTTTGAATATGTTCCCGATCCCTTTTCACGCCTATATGACATTGACGCTGGCATCTTTTGAGTTGATGACCTTTGAAACACTCAGCATTTGGTCGTATGTCGCAGGTACGGCCTGTGGGACTTTTGTAATGCTCTACATTTACATATTTTTCTTCGACAGGATAAAGGGAGGAGCCTTAACCACCCAGAGAAGCATGAACTACATCATAGGAGGAATTACAGGCCTGGTGGCCCTTATTACCCTCATCAATATTTTGAAAGAGTTCTAGATATGAAAGCGGAGACCCTCAGTTTTTTTGAACGGGTATATGACGTAGTAAGGTTAGTGCCATACGGACGTGTAACCAGTTACGGTGCCATAGCCCGATATCTTGGAGCTGCCAAAAGTGCAAGGATGGTAGGTTATGCCATGAATGCCTCTCACACCAAAAATGTGCCGGCTCACAGGGTGGTTAATAGAACAGGTCTGTTAACCGGGAAACATCATTTCCAGGGAACTAACCTTATGCAACAGCTCCTGGAGAATGAGGGGGTGATCATAGAGAACAACCAGGTAAGGGATTTTAAGGAATTGTTCTGGGACCCATCCGGAGAATTGAAGACATAATTTGCTTTGCCTTTCAAATAAATCAAAACAGTTCTTTCCTACTGAATTATGGGGGATATGCCGTATATTTGTATTTTAGATCAATTCTAAATTAATAAGATAGTGAAGCTTACAAAACAAGATATTCTCGACGCCTTAAAATCCATCAGCGCTCCGGGTGAAGGCGGTAATTGGATCGATAGTGGAGCAGTGAATAACGTAGTCACTTTCGCCGATGAGGTGATAGTGGATGTAACCATCAATAATCCCAGCTTGCAGGCGAAAAAACGCGTGGAAGTGGATATCATGAAGGCGATTCATGATCAGGTTTATGAAAAAGCCAAGGTCACGGTAAATGTTAAAGTGGACGCGCCTTCAACGCCGCAGCTTAACGAGATCAAGGGAAATCCCATACCAGGGATAACCAACATAGTAGCCGTTGCCTCCGGGAAGGGCGGAGTTGGTAAGTCGACCGTCACGGCAAATCTGGCAGTGACACTTTCTAATATGGGATTTAAAGTTGGAGTCCTTGATGCAGATGTTTACGGGCCATCTATCCCTTTGATGTTTGATGTGGCTTTAGAGAGGCCGCTGGCTGTTGATGTGAACGGTGTTTCCAAGATGCGACCAGTAGAAAATTATGGGGTTAAGATACTGTCGATAGGATTTTTTACCAAACCTGAACAGGCCGTTATCTGGAGGGGGCCTATGGCAGCTAAAGCACTTAACCAAATGATCTTCGATGCCGCCTGGGGTGAGCTGGACTTCCTGCTCATTGACCTCCCGCCGGGCACTGGTGACATTCATTTGAGCATCATGCAATCCTTACCCATTACAGGGGCAGTTGTAGTAAGTACTCCCCAGATCGTGGCCCTTGCAGATGCCAGGAAAGGAGTTGCTATGTTTCAGCAGGAAAGCATAAACGTTCCTGTATTAGGCATAGTAGAAAATATGGCCTATTTCACCCCGGATGAACTTCCGGATAATAAGTATTATATCTTCGGAAGAGAAGGTGCGCGAAACCTTGCTGAAGATCTGTCAGTGCCATTCCTTGGTGAATTACCGCTCGTCCAAAGCATTAGAGAAGCTGGAGATATAGGCAGGCCTGCTGCTTTGCAGTCTTCTACACCGCAGGAAGAGGCTTTTGAGGAAATAACGAAAAAAATGGTACAGGAAGTAGTAGACCGCAATACCAATCTTCCGCCAACCGAGGCAATTAAAATTACAACCATGGCCGGATGCTCGGCAGTCAAAAAATAAATTATGACCGGGGAGGAATTAAAGATAAATGTGGAGAAGGCGCTTGATGAGATTCGCCCCTTTCTTCAGAGCGACGGGGGAAATATTTCCCTTGTTAGTATTGAGGATGATAAACTGGTAAAAGTACAGCTTCTTGGTGCGTGTACAAATTGTACGGTAAATCAAATGACCCTCCAATCAGGGGTTGAAATGACGATTAAGAAATACGCACCCCAGATTGAAAGGGTCATCAATGTTGATTGATCGGAACCCTTAAAGTTTCATTATTATCATATTAACTGCTCCTTCCTTAAAAAACTGTCGAGACTGCTAGCCAGCTCATAACAACGACTGACCTTCGAGTTACAGTATTTGTCGTTAGCATGAGATTCAAAGGAATGCCCCTCGATGTTAACCTCCTCAAACTTTCCATTTAAAGTCTTGCAGTTGGAATAGAGCTCATCAACTGAGCTGAACCCGTCCGGATCTACCTTGTTTTTTACTAAAAATCCTTTAAGGAAATTTTCAATGGCCAAATGTGAATTCTGACATACCAGGTAGGTCACTACATCTTCCTCAGGCCTGTACAGCTCGTGGCTGGCCTGGGATAATTTCCTCGTGGCTTCTTCAAAATATGCATTCGCGGTCATTATTTCCATTTTAAATTCTGATAAGTTATACTAGGATCAAACGGCTCCTGTTAGGGAGCCGATCTGATCTTTACATATTTCTATATAACTCAAGTCGTTCCCACTTGGTACCAACTTCTTCTTTCGCACGCTCCAGCAAACTTGCTCCAAGCTCAGGATTTTCCTTGGCTACCCGTGTAAATCGGGTCTCATTGTACATGAACTCTTCCAGTGGAATGGTAGGTTCTTTGGAATCTAGCCTGAATTTCTTGCCTTTTGGTTTGGATGGATCATACCTGAACAATGGCCAGTAGCCCGATTTCACAGCCCGGTCCTGTTGCAGGGCACCGTCTTTAAGGTCATAGCCATGCTCACCGCAATGTGAATAGGCTATGATGATAGATGGCCCCGGGTAAGCCGCAGCCTCTTCTATGGCTTTCAGGGTTTGCTGATCCTTAGCGCCCATCGCTACCTGTGCCACATAAACGTTTTCATAGGAAATCGCTTGTAGTGCAAGGCTTTTCTTATTGGTGCGTTTACCAGAAACTGAGAATTTGGCACTCGCGCCCAAAGGAGTGGACTTTGAAGTTTGACCACCTGTGTTTGAATAGACCTCGGTATCCAGTACCATAATATTGATGTCTTCTCCTGAAGCCATAATATGATCAACACCACCATATCCGATGTCATAGGCCCATCCGTCACCACCGATAACCCAGACAGCTTTCTTTCTGAGATACTCGCTCATCTGGTCCAGCTTTTTGGCAATAGGATCATTCAACATTCCTTTTAGCTTGCTTGTGAGCAACTTAACATCTGCATGCTTTTTGGCTTTTTCAGCTTCATTCGATTCCGGGTTTTTGATTATGGATTCCACTAACTCTGGGCCCACTTTATCTTCCAAAGATTGAAGCAGGTCTACCGCTATCTCCTGTTTTTTGGTTAGCGCAAGACGCATTCCAAGACCGAATTCAGCATTGTCCTCGAACAGGGAGTTGGCCCAAGCGGGACCGCGATTGTCTTTATTGGTCTTGTAAGGCGTTGTTGGCAGGTTTCCACCATAGATCGAAGAACAGCCGGTGGCATTGGCAATCATGATGCTGTCACCATATAATTGCGTCAGCATCTTGATATATGGTGTCTCACCACAGCCTGAACAGGCGCCTGAGAATTCAAACAACGGCTCGAGGAACTGTGATCCCTTAACATTGGTTATCTGCAAGGCCGTACGATCGTAATCCGGCAGATTGATAAAGTAATCCCAGTTGGTGTTTTCCTCAGCTTCAACATCCAGTTTCTTGTGCATATTGATGGCTTTGAAATTCTCAACCTCTTTGCTTTCAGCAGGACAGACGGCAACGCACAGATCACATCCTGTGCAATCCTCGGGAGATACCTGTAATACATAAGATTCGGTCTCCTTGTCGAATGGCCTTCCTATAGCAGGCACAGCCTTTAATGATGCCGGGGCGTCCCCAAGATCGGATTTAGAAACCACCTTTGCCCTTATTGCTGCGTGCGGACATATAGCCACACATTTATTACACTGGGTACAAAGATTTTCATCATCCCACACAGGGATAAAATCAGCTATACCTCGTTTTTCATATTGTGTTGTTCCGGTTGGGAATGTACCGTCCACGGGAAAAGCGCTTACCGGTAATTCGTCACCACGGCCGGCCATGATCTTCCCGAGTACTTCTTTAACGAACGGATCCAGATCACCGGTAAGCGATGGCCTGAACTCGGCAGTTGAGGTGATCTCCCTCGGGTAATCAACCCTTTGAAGATTTTCAATTGATTGATCAACGGCATTAAAATTCATTTGAACTATATGATCGCCTTTATGGGAGTAAGTCTTCACGATCGCATTCTTGATCTTCTGGATGGCTTCTTCCTGGGGAAGAATTCCTGAAATTGCAAAGAAGCAGGTTTGCAACACCGTATTGGTTCGTTTCCCGAGTTTGGCATCGTGCGCTACTTTAGTAGCGTCTATCACATAGAACTTGAGATCGTTCTCAACGATTTCCTCCTGGATTCTTTTGGGAAGTTTATCCCAGATCTCATCATTGGAATATGGTGAATTCAGCAGGAATGTGCCTCCCTTTTTTATGTTTTTAAGGATGTCATATTTTTCTATGAAATTAAACTGATGACAAGCTATGAAATCAGCTTTATGAATCAGGTAAGTAGAGTAGATAGGCTTCGGACCGAATCTCAGGTGAGAGACGGTTTGAGCACCAGCCTTCTTGGAGTCATAAACAAAATATCCCTGTACGTAATTGTCTGTTGTTTCACCAATTATCTTGATCGAATTCTTATTGGCACCCACTGTGCCGTCAGACCCTAAACCATAGAACATACAGTTGAATGTGCTTTTAATGGTCTCAAGTCTTTCACCAACTTCAAGACTGGTATGCGAAACGTCATCATTGATGCCGATGGTGAAATGGTTCTTCGGATTTTTCTTATCCAGTTCGTCGAATACAGCCTTAACCATTGCGGGGTCAAATTCTTTTGACGAGAGTCCGTAACGGCCACCTATTATGGTCTCCATATTACGATTCTGTTCGGCTAGAGCTGAGGTTACATCCATATAAAGTGGTTCTCCAACACTACCGGGTTCTTTTGTGCGGTCAAGTACCGCAACCTTTTTCACGGTTTCCGGAAGTGCATCAATAAAATGATCTATTGAGAACGGACGGAATAACCTGATGATGATGGCGCCAACTTTTTCGCCACGGCCAGCCATGGTCTCAACGGCTTCCATCACCGGGCCCTGACCTGATCCCATGATCACTACTACCTTTTCGGCTTCAGGGTGTCCGATGTAGTAAAACAGGCTATATCGCCGTCCTGTGTGATTATAGAATTCATCCATAGTATCCTGGACAATTCCCGGCACTTTTTCATAGTAGAGGTTTGCAGCTTCCCTTGCCTGGAAGAAGACGTCCGGATTTTGGGAAGTTCCGCGCACTACCGGATGATCGGGGTCCAGCGACCTGTTCTTATGGGCCATAATATCTTCTTCGGGCATCATGGCCTTATAGGTTTCATCTGAAATGCCATCGATTTTGGAGATCTCATGTGATGTTCTGAACCCGTCGAATATATTGAGGAACGGAACCCTGGATTTCAGGGTTGCTACCTGCGAAATAAGAGCAAAATCCTGTGCTTCCTGTACCGATCCGCCGAAGAGCATAGAGAACCCTGTCTGACGGGTGGCCATGACATCGGAATGATCACCGAAAATAGATAATGCATGCGTGGCTACTGTCCTGGCCGCAACATGAATGACCGAGGGCAACAATTCCCCGGCAATTTTGTACATATTGGGAATCATTAGTAGCAGACCCTGTGAGGCCGTAAAAGTAGTGGTGAGCGCACCTGCCTGAAGCGACCCGTGGACGGCTCCTGCAGCTCCTCCCTCACTTTGCATTTCTACAATCCTGGGGATGTTCCCCCAGATATTTTTCCTGCCTTCTGCGCTTAATACGTCCACCATCTCACCCATGGGTGAAGCCGGTGTGATCGGATAAATGGCGCAAACTTCATTGGTTTTATGCGCTACTCTTGCAACCGCCTCGTTGGCATCGCAAATCAGCTTATGGGATTTCGTATCCATAATTCCTTTTTTAAGTGAATTCTTGAGTTAAATAGATGTGGTGAAAATATAAATAATAGGGGGTAAATTCTATGACTTATGTCAGCTAAACCCCTGACTAAGAGAAGAGAAATGGCCTTAGCTTGCCCTCAGGGAAAATGAAAAAATAAACCGATCTGCGCCCTCCTGAAAATATCTTATTTCCAGGGCGTAGACCGGTTAAATCGATATGAAAATACTTCAGCAGAGATTAATCACCATGCAACCATGCTTTTTTTGCGAGAAGTTCCTCCTCAGACTCCACCCGGTCTTCATCGGGAACACAGCAATCAACCGGACATACGGCGGCACATTGAGGTTCGTCATGGAACCCTTTGCACTCGGTACACTTATCCGGAACTATGAAATAGAATTCATCAGAGATGGGTTCATTCATAGCATCAGCATCAATTTCTTCCCCGTTCAATCCGGGAACTGATCCGGATAATGCGGTTTCATCTGAATAGGCCCATTCCTGGTCGGGCTCATAAATGGCATTGTTCGGACATTCTGCTACACATGCATCGCAGTTTATACATTCGTCGGTTATAATTATTGCCATAATTGTAGTATTTTTATAAGTGGTTTGCTTATGTAAAATTAACCTTCCTTTTCCATCTTTAAAGTGATAAAAATCATATTTAGAGTAGATTGGAGAAATTAGCTTTATATCTTCCAATTTAATAAAATATAATTATTTAATGTTGAATCAGTATGCTGAAGACAAAGATAAATCAACAGCCTGAGCTTCTTGAGGCCGTCATTGTACGGTTTGTGGGCGATTCAGGTGATGGTATGCAGTTAACGGGATCACAATTCTCGGGAACATCGGCCATGTTCGGAAATGACGTAGCAACCTTTCCCAATTACCCGGCTGAGATCAGGGCGCCGCAGGGAAGCTTATACGGGGTCTCCGGATTCCAGGTTCATATCGGGAGTGTTGAGATAAGCACACCCGGGGATGAGGTCGACTTGCTTGTGGCGATGAACCCTGCTGGTCTCAAGACCAATTTACATGCCGTTAAACCGGGCCATACAATTATAGTGGATGTAGATTCTTTTACAAGGAAAAATCTTGATAAGGCCCAATATGAGAACAATCCACTGGAAGATGGCTCCCTTGACAATTACAGGGTGATAGAGGTTGCCATGACCAGCCTTACAAAGGAGGCACTTAAGGATATCGATGGTCTCGATAACAAGAGCGTCCTGAGAACAAAGAATATGTTCGCACTCGGGATGGTCTATTGGATGTATGATCGCACCCTCGATCATACTATCAATTTTTTCGAGAAGAAGTTCAAACATAAACCAAAGATAATTGAGGCTAATACCAAGGCTTTGAATACAGGCTATTTCTATGCTGAAACCCTTGAATTAATTCCAAATGCCTATTCGATAGCACCTGCTAAGATGGAGGCTGGAACCTATCGAATCATAATGGGGAACACGGCCTTGGCCTGGGGGCTCCTCGCTGCCGCGGAAAAAACCGGATTAGACCTTTTTCTTGGCTCTTATCCAATTACTCCCGCATCAGATATCCTGCACGAGTTGGCAAAGCATAAGCACTTTGGTGTAAAAGCTCTTCAGGCTGAAGATGAAATTGCTGGCATCAGTTCTGCCATTGGAGCTTCTTTTGCCGGTAACCTTGCCATAACAACAACTTCTGGTCCCGGGTTAGCTCTTAAAGGAGAAGCCCTTGGCCTCGCGATGATGATTGAAATGCCCCTGGTGGTAGTGAATGTTCAAAGAGGAGGCCCGTCAACAGGATTACCCACAAAGACAGAACAGTCTGACCTGCTTCAGGCCATGTACGGGCGAAATGGGGAGAGCCCTGTTATAGTTATAGCTGCCAGTACACCGGCTAACTGTTTTAATTATGCATATGAGGCATGCCGGTTAACGCTTGAACATATGACCCCGGTCATCCTCTTGAGTGACGGATATATTGCCAATGGCTCGGCACCATGGCGTATTAAAACGGTTGAGGAAATGCCGGACATCAAACATCGAATCCTGGATAAACCCTATGAAGAGTGGCATCCCTATGACAGGGATGAGAAAACTCTTTCAAGGAATTGGATCATTCCCGGGTCCCCTGGCCTTGAGCACAGGGTTGGCGGATTAGAAAAAGACAAGGTTTCCGGTAATGTATCTTATGTCCCTGAAAATCATGAATACATGGTTAAGGTTAGGGCAGAGAAAATCAAACGTGTTCAGGAAAATATCCCTGAGCTGTCAACTGAATTCGCTGATGAAGGGGATCTTTTGGTTGTTGGCTGGGGCGGAACCTACGGTTCTTTGCACTCTGCAGTCAAGCAAATGGCCCATGAAGGATATGACAAGGTTGGACTGGCGCATTTCAGCTACCTGAATCCCTTTCCAAAAAACACTTTCGAAGTGTTAAGCCGATTTAAAAAACTGGTGGTATGTGAGTTGAATTATGGCCAATTTGCCTCTGTGCTCAGGTCAAATTTCAATGGGCTCGAGATAGTCCAATTTAATAAAATTCAGGGCCTGCCCTTTAATAATACAGAATTGACCGATAAATTTAAAGAATTGATCAAGTAAGATGGAAGCGACTACAAAAGAAAAATATACGTTTAAGGATTTTGCGAGTGACCAGGAAGTGCGATGGTGTCCCGGCTGCGATGATTATGTTATCCTCAGGGCTATGCAGAAGGCCCTTCCGGAACTCGGAATAAATAGGGAAGACGTGGTATTCATATCGGGAATCGGGTGCTCATCACGCTTTCCATATTATATGAACACTTATGGAATGCATGGTATTCACGGTCGGGCTCCTGCTATCGCCACCGGAGTTAAATTGTCTAACCCCGATCTGAGTGTCTGGGTTATAACAGGAGACGGAGATGCCATGGCAATTGGCGGAAACCACTTTATACACGTCCTAAGGCGAAATGTTGACCTCAACATAATTCTTTTTAACAATGAGATATATGGCCTTACCAAAGGTCAGTTCTCCCCAACCTCACTGGTGGGACAAAAAACAAAATCATCTCCATATGGTAATACCCAGCCACCATTTCATCCCGGGGAGTTAGCCATAGGTGCGCAGGCCCGGTTCTTTGCACGGGTAGGAGGTAACACCCCGAAAGAAATGTCGGAGATCTTCACAGAGGCCGGCCGATTTAAAGGAACTTCTCTGGTGGAGGTGCTGCAGAATTGCCCGATTTTTAATGACAATGCGTTTTCACATTATACCGACAAAAATGTAAGGGCTGACAGGCAGTGCTACGTAGAACATGGAAAACCCATGGTTTTCGGCGCTAACAGGGATAAAGGCCTTGTCCTGAACGGTCTTAAGCTCGAAGTGGTGACCATAGGTGAAAATGGAATAACTGAAGATGATATTCTGGTACATGATGCAAAGCTGGCCGACCCTACCCTTCACCAAATGCTGACAAGGCTGAGGGAGCCTTTAGTTACCGGAATCATACGATGTGTAGAGGATGTGACACTCGAAGAGCGAAAGAATGATCAAACAGCCAAATTAAAATCAGATTCTAAATTCAGCAGGACCAACGAATTGTTCTTTTCAGGAGACACTTATCAGGTTTTATAACAACGAATCTAAGATGATCTGACAGTTTTTCAGGATCTTAGGGATGGTCTCTATACAAGCCCGGCAAATCCTAGAAAAGCAAGTGATAACAAGCCGGCTATCAGCAGGTTGATCGGGACACCTTTCATGCCTTCAGGAATATCGGCAAGTTCCAGTCGTTCCCTGATACTGGAAAATACTATTATGGCAAGTGCAAATCCAATTGCATTGGCTATAGCGAAAACCACTGCTTTAAGCAGGCTTCCATCTTGTAGCCCAAGAGCAAGAATGGCCACACCCAGGACCGCGCAATTGGTGGTTATCAATGGTAAAAATACTCCAAGCGCCTGGTATAGGGCCGGGCTCACTTTCCGGAGAATAATTTCCACCATCTGCACCAGAGACGCTATCACAAGAATGAACGTAATAGTACGCAGATAATCCAGCCCCATCGGAATGAGGATGAACTCATAAAGCAGGTAGGTGACAAGGGTAGCGATGGTCATAACGAATAATACCGCTCCCGACATTCCCACTGAAGTGGACAGCTTATTTGATACGCCCAGGAAGGGGCAGATTCCGAGGAACTGTGACAAGACAATATTGTTGACGAAGACAGCCGCTATTATGATGAGGATATATTCCATGAGTTAGTTCATTTTGGCGGTTAATTTATTGAACCCCACACTAAGGTAAGCCAGAGCAATAAAGGCTCCCGGGGGCAGAATAAATAATATGAGCGTGCTGGAATCTTCTGAAGTAAGCGGGAAATCAAATAAACTTCCATTACCCAATATTTCCCTTGTGGCTCCAAGTACAACCAGGGCAATCGTAAATCCGATACCCATTCCAAGGGCGTCAACTACAGACGACAATAAATTATTCTTAGAGGCAAAGGCTTCAGCACGACCAAGGATCAGGCAGTTGACAACAATTAATGGAATGAAGATTCCCAGTTGCTCGTAAAGTACAGGTATAAAAGCTTCCAGTACCATCTCCACTATTGTTACGAAGGAGGCGATAATAATTATAAATGCGGGAATCCTGACTTTTGCAGGGATCTGCGTCTTGATCAAAGACACCACTATATTAGACATGAGCAGCACGAACAAGGTCGCAATTCCCATCCCAAGGCCGTTGAAGGCTGAAGAGGTCACACCCAATACCGGGCACATCCCGAGCAGCATGACAAATACAGGGTTATCCTTTATTATACCCTTTATAAAATTCTGTTTCTGATTTACCGGCTCATTCATCGGATCCTGTCTGAGATTGGTTTTGAATCATTTTATCGTAAGCCAACTGCACGGCCTCACTAAAGGCTCGTGTGGTGATCGTGGCACCTGTAAGGGCGTCAACTTCACCCTGGTCCTTTTTGACTTTAAGGTTGAATGCAGATGGATTTTTTCCTCTGAACTGACGTTTGAACTTTTCCCCCTTTATTTTCGTTCCGAGCCCCGGGGTTTCCTTTTGTTCCAGCACACGAATGTCGATGATGGATCCATTTGGTTCAAAACCAACCATAAGCCTGATCAGCCCGTTATATCCTTTTTCCGAAGAAGCGACAACAGCGGTTCCGACTCGGACTCCCTCCTGAAAGGCAGGATAGAACTCGATACTGTCCTTAACCTCTTCGGCCTTTATCTTGAGAATGTCCTGCAGAGGATCATTATCGAAAGTGGGAAGAACATTTTTCAGGGCGTTGGTAGTCCGTTCCAGTTTCGCCTTGGCAATGGGTCCTTTGGTCACCTCATTGATATACCCCAGGGAAATTCCTGCAACAACCGTGATCAGGAATAACGTGAGTGTCATATTTTTGAAAGTAGATGCTTTTTTTGCCATGCTCAGACGATTTTAGCTTTGATCTTACTTCCGAAACGCCTAGGTTTGAAATAGCGGTCGATTAACGGCACAAAGGCATTCATGATCAAAATCGCAAATGAAATACCTTCAGGATAAGCCCCGAACAATCGTATCACAACCGTGATAACCCCAATTCCGAAGGCAAACACAACCATCCCCTTTTTTGTCATGGGACTGGTTACCAGATCTGTTGCCATGTAAAACGCTCCCAGGATCGCACCTCCCGATAAGATATGGATCATAGGATTTGCATACTGTTCGGGGTCAACCAGCCAGAATATTCCGGTCATTATTCCCATTGTGGCCAGGATAGTTAGGGGGATATGCCAGGTGATAACCTTTCGCATCAACAAGAACAGACCGCCTATCAATAGGGCAAGTCCGGACATCTCACCGGCAGAGCCGCTTGTGAATCCAAGGAATAATTCCGAGGCTTCAGGAAGCCGCTCACTTATGGAGGACATAGTCTCACCATAAAGCAGGCCTTCTTTGATTATACCCAAAGTCGTCTCCCCGGTGATGGCATCAACCAGGGAAGTGGTATTTTCGAATGGCTTAGGCCAGGACGTCATCTGTGCAGGGAAAGAGACCAGTAAAAAGACCCTTCCTACCAGCGCGGGGTTAAAAATATTATGGCCTATGCCGCCAAATGAGAGCTTTGCGATTCCTATAGACACAAGGCTGCCAATGATAATCATCCAGATGGGAAGAGAGGCCGGAAGGTTAAATGCGAGCAGGATTCCCGTTATCAATGCAGAACCGTCACTTACGGTGACCTCCGTTTTCAATATGTATTTCTGAATTAGATATTCGATCAAAATACAGGAGGTAACGGCTACCGAGGTGAGTACAATGGCAGAAACACCAAAGACGTAAATCGACACTAAAAATGCGGGGATCAGGGCATACAGCACATCATACATCATCTTGCTGGATGTGCTGTCGGAATGCACATGAGGAGAGGCCGAAACTATTATTCTTTCATCAGACATATCAGTTCTCTGCGGCTTGAAGTTTTTTAACTATACTTTTTCCAAAGCGGATATAATCTAAAAGGGGGCGGTGAGACGGACAAACATAACTGCAGGAACCACATTCTATGCAGGTCATGATGTCTTCGGCCTTGGCGCGTTCAAAGAATCCTTTCTCTGAAAGATCCATCAGAAGATTAGGCTCAAGCCCCATTGGGCAAACGAATACGCAGGTACTGCATCTGATACAGTTTCTTGATTCCCGCCTGCTGGCTTCATCTTCCGAGATCACCAGGATGCCGGAAGTTCCCTTGGTTACCGGAACATCGATATCTTTCAGGGCTTTCCCCATCATAGGGCCGCCATTAACAATCTTTCTTGTCCCTTCAGGTACACCCCCAACCTCTGCAACCAAATCCTTAACAGGCGTCCCGATCTTTACCCAGAAATTAGAAGGTTCATTAATGTTTTTCCCGGTTACTGTCACCACTCTTTCAATAAGCGGATGATCATGTTGAACAGCCTGGTAGATGGCGAAAATTGTCCCGACATTGTGAACGATAACACCTACATCCATCGGTAGCCCGCCCTTAGGCACCTCCCGATTCAGGATTGCCTTTATAAGTTGTTTCTCACTTCCCTGGGGATATTTTACCTTGAGGGCTGCAACCCTGATCCTTTTATCAACTTCAGCGGCTTTTTTTAAAACCTTAATAGCGTCCTTTTTGTTATTCTCTATTCCTATTATGGCATCTTCAATGTGCAGGGCATGCATCAGGATCTGGATACCGACTACGATTTCATCAGCTTTTTCGAGCATCAGCCTGTGGTCAGCAGTGAGGTAAGGCTCACATTCGACACCATTGATGATAAGACAGTCCACCTTATTGTCGTTTTTGAGATCGAGCTTCACATGTGATGGAAAAGTTGCTCCTCCCAATCCAACGATCCCCGAATCGGAAATGTGCCGTAGAATATCTTTCTGACCCATGGTAATTTCACGTTTCAACGGAAATTCCAAAATCCTGGAGTTTGATTCATCCTTCTGGTCGGTTCTGATAACTATGCATTGTTTTTTATAACCGCTGCTGTCAACCATCATATCCAATTTCGTAACCGTACCAGCCACCGGGGAATGAATATTTGAGGATACATAACCCCCTGATTTTGCAATTACCTGTCCTATTTCAACCCGGTCTTTGCGGTCAACGATTATTTCTGAGGGAATCCCGATATGCTGCGCGATTGGCACATAAACAACCTTTGGCACTGGCATTCGTTTTATGGGTTTGGCCGAGGTGATTTTGTTTTCTGCAGGGTGAATACCTCCTTTTGGAAACGTTCTAAGCATTTGCTACTGACTTTCGGGTTTTGATTATACTTTTAGGTAGATTGATTTAATTTTTCAGGTCTCTTCTTGCTTCGGAACTTTAACTTTTTTAGGTGGGAAATTGGTTTCTATAATGGAGTGGGTAGGACACACCGCAACGCATTTTCTGCACAAAGTACAAGCCGCAGGATCTATATATGCCAGGTTGTCTGTCATGATAACGGCATCTTTCTGGCAAACATCGGCACACTTGGAACAACCAATACAGGCCACTTCACATGCCTTCTTCGCTATTCCTGCCTTATCCTGGTTAAGGCAACCGACAAAAATCTTGAGATCTCGTTTGTTTCGCGGTCGCATTTCAATGATATCTCTAGGGCAGGCTTTGACACAGGCACCGCAGGAAGTACATTTATCTGTTATGATGACGGGCAGACCGGTTTCTTCATTCATGTACATGGCATCAAAATCGCAAACGTCCACACAGTCTGCAAATCCGAGGCATCCGTACTGGCAATCGGTTTCACCACCATAAACAAGAGAGGTAATAGCACAGGATTGCGGACCCTGGAACTGGGTTGTTTTAGGCCTTACCTCACAACTGCCCTGGCAGAGCAGGACTGCCACCGTTGGGTCCTTTTCGGCAACTTCTTTTCCGATAAGGGTGGAGACCTGCTTCATCACCTCGTTTCCTCCAACCGGGCAGAACAAGTCTGAAATATCATCCGAATTCACCAACTTTTCAGCAAATGCCTTACATCCGGGGGAACCGCATCCGCCGCAATTCGCGGCCGGAAGCACGTCTTCAACCTCCTCGATCAATGGATTCTCATACACATAGAATCGCTTTGAAACCAGGAAGAGCACCACAGCAGCCACCGTTCCTACGGAAGCGAGCATAATAGTACTATTTAGAATGGTTAAAATCATTTTAGAACAGTCTTAGCACAGATATATTAAAACTTCTCTTAAAAAAAGAGTCCATTTTACGTAAAATCAAATAATATGGGACCAGGATGAACAGGGCCAGCAAGCCGGCTATCCATTCGGTTAAAAACAAAGATGCGACCAGCAATACACCGACCATCAGAATAAATGGGAAAATATAGGCCCAGAAAACAGCTTTGACGGCTGAATCCTTTTTAATTACCACATGTACGCTCTCATCTAGCCTGAAGGACTCCTCGGTATTGATGATCTCGATCTCTTTAACTCTGGCCTCAGACATCCCACAGGCAGATTTTACCTGGCAGGATTCGCATTGCACATTATCATCCAGGGAAATAAAAACAGAGTTACCAGATATTCTGGAAACTCTTCCCGTATGTGTAATGCTGTTGTATGAAACCAACGAATCCATGGGATCTTCAGATTAAATTGCTTTATCATGGACTAAATTAAGATTTCCGCAGGGTAGATTTTATGATCGATGTCAGTTTAACAGGGAATAATGATGTTAAATAGGCCTAAAATGTCTATTTAGTGCCAAATCATGGGTTTTTAATGTTTAAAATATTATGATTCAAATTGTTATAGCCTATGTGCCGTGATAAATTTGGCTCATTCTGTGATATAATCCTTCAGATCGTTCGGGCCTTCGAGAAGGACCCTGACAATTTGAAGCAGGCCATCTTCCCTGGTGGCGATTTGCCATTTTATCAGAGAGATGGTTCCGTTTTCGATCTCAATGCCCGTTATACTCCTTGGATGCACACAACTCCCGTCATTAAAAAAAGCGATATCACCAGGTTCCGGGAATCTGGGTCGGTGGGTGTGGCCAACCACGGTAAGACGATTGTCGTTTTCTACGATCCACTTCTTTATCCGCCTCTCAACTTTGATCAACTCCTTATAGTTCTTGGCAGGGCTTGTAGGGTCTGCTATTCCCATTACATTGAGAGGTTTCCAAAGTATCCGTACTAAAAACCTACTCCATCTCCAGAACACATAATTCCACCAGTCGGCCTGATGCCCATGTGCCATAAAGATCTCCTGCCTGCTCTCTCGGTGCTGCAGAACAATGGCTTCATGATATTCGATGTCGCAGAACAGGTCAACTTCCTGTCCTGATTTGGGATCGAAGTATGTGGAAAGGATTTTGCTGACATATTCTGGATTTCGATATACCATATCGTGATTTCCCCAGATCATATGAAGGCGCTTTTCTTCATGAAAAGCCTTCAGGAGCATATAGACATTTTTATGGGCATCAAGGATGGAATTGAACGACAGATTCTCCCAAAGCTCATCACCATCACCTAATTCGCAATATTGGAACCCGTTATTGAAATAATGTTTCAGGGCATGAAAATAGATGTTCCTGTTGTTGGCGAAATCGTCGGCAAAGCTGTTATCTCCCCTGTGGCAGTCGCTAAAAAGAATGAACTTTGAACGATCGTCAAATTCAATTCTTTTCGCTTCACGGTAAGCCCGGTCTAAGCGTTTTTTAGAGGAGAAAATCAGCATTCTTCTAAATTACTGAATTTTTTCAACCGCAATGGGAAGGAGGCGATCAACAAAAAGGGAATAAGCCGCTTCAGATGGATGAAGGCCGTCGGAAGCCACAAGGTCAGGATTGTCAAGCCCCTGCCTGCTTATGTCGGTAATGTTCAGGAAGCTGATGTTGTTCTGTTCGCAATAGGCCTGTGCAAATGCATTATATGCATTGATTTCATCTGAGATAGCTTCCGGGCTGAAAGCATTCTGGCCAAATGGGGTGAAGGCATAATCAGGGATTGAAAGTACAATAACCTTATCCGGTCGTCCCTTCGCTCTGGAAATCGCGATATCAACCAATTCAGGGAATTGGAGTTCATATAGCGAGAAAGGTGCTCCCTGGTACTGATTATTAACCCCGATCAGCAAGGTGACCAGATCGAAATCGCCGGAAGGATTTTGATCATTTATGGCGGAGAGCAGGGCAGTTGTTGTCCAGCCTGTCTGTGCTATCAACTGAAGGTTGATGACACTAATTCCCTCCAGCTCATTAAGCAATCGATGCTTTAACTGGGAAGGAAATCCGCAACCTGAGCAAACACCTTCACCAATGGTATAGCTGTCACCTAAACTTAAGACCTTTGCCGAACGGTTAGGATTATTTCCGGTGATGTCCTCTATATCATAAGCGTAGGAATCATCAGAGTTACATGCTGTCAGCATGAAAATAACAGCCAGGCCCCAATATAAGCTGTTTCCATAAATTCGGGCCCTGTCAAGAATTTCAGATATAATCCTATTTAAAGGCATTCAAACCGGTGATGTCAAATCCCGTGATAAGTAAATGGATGTCATGGGTGCCCTCGTAAGTGATGACACTTTCGAGATTCATCATATGACGCATGATGGAATATTCCCCGGTAATTCCCATTCCCCCAAGGATCTGACGGGCCTCCCTGGCGATTTTGATCGCCATTTCAACATTGTTCCGCTTCGCCATGGAAATCTGTGCTGAGGTGGCCCTGCCTTCGTTTCTCAAAGTCCCGAGTCGCCACGCCAGTAATTGAGCCTTGGTGATCTCTGTGATCATCTCAGACAATTTCTTTTGCTGAAGCTGGAACTGCCCTATAGGTTTTCCAAATTGAAGACGTTCTTTGCTGTATCGTAAAGCAGTGTCATAGCAGTCCATTGCAGCTCCTATGGCTCCCCATGCAATCCCATATCGCGCCGAATCGAGGCAGCCAAGTGGAGCTCCTAACCCCGACTTGCCCTCGAGCAGGTTATCTTTGGGTACTTTAACATTATCAAAAATCAATTCTCCGGTAGCACTGGCGCGCAGGGACCATTTATTGTGTGTTTCCGGGGTTGAGAATCCCTCCATTCCACGTTCAACAATCAAGCCGTGAATCCGGCCTTCCTCATTTTTAGCCCAGACCACAGCCACCTGGGCAAAGGGTGCATTTGAGATCCACATTTTAGCTCCATTCAGAAGGTAATGATCACCCATATCCTTGAAATTGGTCGTCATCCCCCCTGGATTTGATCCGTGATCGGGTTCGGTAAGTCCGAAACAACCCATCCACTCACCTGAAGCCAGCCTTGGAAGGAATTTTTCACGTTGCTGTTCGTTTCCATATTTCCAGATCGGGTACATAACCAGGGAAGACTGAACTGAGGCTGTGCTTCTTACTCCGGAGTCGCCGCGCTCAATCTCCTGCATGATAAGGCCATATGATATCTGGTCAAGGCCTGCTCCGCCATATTCCTCCGGAATATAGGGTCCGAATGCACCGATCTCGGCTAATCCCTGAATGATCTGTTCCGGGAATTCAGCCCTTTGAGCGTATTCCTCGATAATTGGTGAGACCTCTCTTTTTACCCATTCTCGTGAAGCGTCCCTGACAAGTTTGTGCTCGTCTGTAAGGAGTTCATCTAAGAGGTAATAGTCCGGTGATTCAAATAAATCTGGTTTCATGGGAATGATTTTTCAACGGTTCAAATTTAGTCAAAGCAGCACTAATGAGAAACGAATTAATTATAAATGTTATGGAATTCTATATCAATTTTTTAATTGTATCTTCCACGATATAGTTCCTACGTTCACCAGTCGATATTTTTATGAGTTAAATAAAAGATCTATGACAAAACCGAAGAAAATTGGATTGGTGGCTTCCACCTCGTTTGTTATCGGTAATATGATTGGAGCCGGGATTTTTGTGCTCCCTGCTGTATTGGCAGGTTATGGTAGTATCAGTCTGCTGGGATGGGTGTTTACTGCAATAGGAGCGTTGATCCTTGCCAAGATATTCGCCAATTTCAGTAAGATTATCGTAAATAAAAGCGGCGGACCATATACCTATTCCCGGGCCGGCTTTGGTGATTTCATCGGCTTCTTGGTTGCCTGGGGGTATTGGATATCAATTTGGGTAAGCAATGCAGCTCTGGCTTTTACCATTGTTGGGGCCTTAAGTTTTTTCTTCCCTGTTCTGGATGTTAATCCTGTTTATACCATATCGACAGGATTATCATTTATCTGGTTGTTCACATGGATCAACACGCTTGGCATCAAAGAGTCTGGCAAAGTACAGATCATAACTACGATTCTAAAACTGGTGCCCCTTGTTTTTGTAGTATTGGTTGGATTGTTCTTTTTCCGATTGGAAAATTTTCCAGCTTTTAATCTGAGTTCAAAGGGCCATTTCGCTACACTTCCTGTTGTTGCCGCCTTGACCTTGTATGCGTTCCTGGGGGTTGAATCGGCGTCGGTTCCCGCGGCAGATATAAAAGATCCGGAGAAGACTGTACCAAAGGCCACTGTAATTGGAACTTTGATCGTAGCGCTGGTATATATCGTCGGCACAGTTGTCTTGTTTGGTGTCCTTCCAATGGATGTTTTGGCTTCATCACCTTCACCATTTGCAGATGCAGCAATACTCGTAGCTGGAGAAATTGGAGGATATCTCATTGCAGGAGGAATTGCCATTGCAGCCATTGGATGTTTGAACGGATGGATTTTATTTACGGGTCAAATCCCATTGGCGGCTTCGGATGATGGATTGTTTCCAGGAATTTTCAGTAAACGAAATAAAAACGGCGCGCCTGCATCGGGACTTATTATCGGAAGTTTTCTTACCAGTATAGTGATGCTTATGAATTTTTCTGAAGGCTTGGTCAAACAATTTGAATTTGTTGCAGAAATTGTTGTATTTACAGCCCTCATTCCTTACCTGTTCGTTTCGGCTTCATATATTATTATTCTTATCGGTAAGAAATTACACATCGATAACTGGGCGAAGACCTTCATCCTGGGTAGTCTCGGATTCTTATTCTCAATGTGGGCCATTTATGGATCCGGATCTCAAACGGTCTTCTTCGGGTTTATACTCTTGATGGCAGGGATTCCTTTTTATATTGTCATGTTATGGAACAAGAGAAAGAATCAATGAATCAAACATCGCATTCTGAGTATTTAAAACTTCACTCTGTATTTCTTAAATCACCTCAGGCTGCCTTTCAGTCGGATTCTGTTCTTGATGAGCAGTGGAAGGATCTGAATTATTTATCAAAGCCTGATTTCAACAAATCATTACTCGAATATTCAGAATTTGAAAAGCATCTTAGCACGCATCATGTTCAAATAAATTATTTACCGTCCTCGGAAGGAGAAACCATTGATTCTGTTTATTGCCGTGATGCCTCAATTGTAACCGATTTTGGAATAATAATTTGTAACATGGGAAAAGACGGCCGAGTCCATGAACCAGGTTTACATTCCGAGTATTTTAAATCAGTAAACATTGATGTACTCGGGACAATTGAGTGGCCGGGGACTTTGGAAGGTGGAGATGTTGCATGGCTAGATCAGGAAACCCTTGCGGTTGGCCACAGTTATAGAACCAATGAAGCAGGAATTGCCCAATTGAAGGCCCTTCTTGAACCTCGTGGCATTACTGTGATAGTTGTGGACTTGCCACATTATAAAGGAAAACAAGACGTGTTTCATTTGATGTCTGTGTTAAGTCCGGTTGATAAAAACCTGGCAGTGGTTTATTCGTCTTTGATACCGATCCGATTTCGAAACGAACTTTTGAATCGCGGTTTTGATCTCGTTGATGTACCTGAAACAGAATTTGAATCAATGGCATGTAACGTTTTGGCATTAGAACCCCGGGTTTGCCTGATGCTGGATGGAAACCCTATTACAAAAGGGATGCTGGAGTCAAAAGGATGTACAGTCTTTACCTATAAAGGGATCGAAATAAGTTTAAAAGGGGGTGGAGGACCAACCTGCTTGACAAGGCCTCATAAGCGGCTTTACTGATCCAGGTAAAGATCGATAAGGCCTTCAGGGGTGACTACCTCAATGATTTTATTATCCCTGTCAACCTTCTGAATAAACTCATCGTTCATCGGGATCAGGATCTCTTTACCGTCCTTTTCAATCAC
>JBFKFP010000011.1:0-31101 GCA_041618535.1 Flavobacteriaceae bacterium | reverse complement strand
TGACTTAGTTCTGCCTCGTTTGTAAGGCTCTCGTTTCGACATGCTTTCAAATTTCCGCAAAGGTATGTAATTGGACCTTAATCCCGATCGAAATCAAGGGTTGATTGTCTTTCCCTGTTCAAAATAATTCTGGTCACGTCCGGCCTCGAATAATGCCCGACCACATCGAAGTTTTGTCGTTCCTGAAGTACCTTATTAAAATTTATGGTATGGACTATCAGTTCCTCATCTCCGGTTTTCGGTTCCACTATCCATTCTCCATCGGGGCCTGCAATGCAGCTACCTCCATTTGCCAGCAATTCAGGTGCCCTCTCCAGGATCCTCTCCAGGTGAGGTGTGGAATCCGGAAAATCCGTTTTTCTCATCAAGGCGGAGACAGAGAGAACGTAGGATCTTGATTCTCGTGCTATAAACCTTGTAATGTCTTTTGTGTTATGATCACTGCCTGGCCATACGGCAACATGTAGATCTTCTCCCTGGGCGTATAAGGCTGCCCTTGGTAAAGGCATCCAGTTCTCCCAGCAATTCAATCCGCCAACCGTAAATTGTTTCAATTTGTGGGTCTGAAGTCCATGTCCGTCCCCTGGCGACCAAGTCAGGCGTTCATCATAGGTGGGTTGCAGTTTTCGATGAACAGATTGAATGATCCCCTTTTGATCAATGTATACCAGTGAAGCGTAAATACTATGACCACCTCTGTCTGTCGGCCTTTCAATTATACCCAGATATATTGCAATGTTATGCTTACCAGCCAGCCTGCACACTTCATCCAGCTCGCCGTTTTCAATGGTAACGGAGTTTTGAACATAATGGGCATGCAGCTCCTTGTTCAGGGTGGTATTCCATTCGGCTCCTCCGGTTAATGATAGCCAGAAGGGATAACCAGGGACCAGGCCTTCTCCAAATACGATCAGCTCACAATTTTCCCCGGCCGCCTTAAGAATATACTTTTTCACTTTTGTCAAAGTGGCCTTTTTATCCAGCCAAACCGGGGCCATCTGGGCCAGAGCAACTTTTAATTCATGTAACATCGGTAATTCTATTTATGAGCAGGTCGGCATCGATCAATATTATACAGAATACACCTGCAACAATGATCAACTTTAACAGGTTATGAAGGGTGAGGTAATGGTTTTTGGCACTGGATCGCCACAGTAGCACTAAAAACAGTAGCAGGCAGAACATGCTGAAATAAAAGAAATAATGCATTTTTCCAATATTGAAATAGAACAGCAGCAGGTATGTGGGAATCAGTGTAAGAATTACCAGAACACTGAGCATGATCTTTGAGGTCCTTTCACCATAGACTATCGGGATAGTGTTATAGCCTTGTACAAGGTCTCCAGGCAGGTTCTCCAGGTCTTTTACCAATTCTCTCATCGAGATCAGCAAGAACAGGAATACGGCATGTACAAAGATCACGGTCTCAAAATTCTTATAATAGATGAATATCGCGAAGAAAGGAATGATGGTCAAGGTAGCAGAGACCAGATTACCCACTATCGGTAATTTCTTGAGCTTGTGAGAGTAGAACCAGATTCCAAAGATATAAAGCGAGAAAAAAACCACCGCCCTGAACGAGACGTAACTGGCCATGATTACTGAAATGAAATTCAGCACAAAATAAAAGGACAACTTGGTATTCTGGCTGACCAGGCGGTCTATTTCTGTTTTCTGAGGCCTGTTTATAAGGTCCTTTTCAAAATCGTAAAAGCTGTTTATAATATATCCTGCTGCAACGGTAGAGGCTGTAGCCAGCACCAGCATCAGAAGATTCGGATCGAGCAAAACCTGCATTGCCGGCTTATCATGGGCCAGGATAAATACAGAGGTCAGATACTGTGCTATAATTACAACAAGGATGTTGTAACCTCGGACGACGGAAAACATGCTGAAAAATTTCAGCAAAAGCCATTTTTGTCGTCGGGAAAGCATGAGATGCAATTAGAAGTTATATACGACTTCTAATTTATAATCGGAAAGTGAGGCTTTTGCTCGCTCAAGATCTTCGGTAAATCCAAGGATATAACCGCCGCCGCCCGAACCGCACAACTTGAGGTAATAATCATTGGTTTCAATCCCTTTCTTCCATAACTCATGAAATTGAGCAGGGATCATAGGTTTAAAGTGGTTCAATACCACTTTCGAAAGTTTTTTAGTATTTATGAAAAGTGACTTTACATCTCCCTTCAGGAAGTCATCAACACAGGCATCGGTATGTTTGATGAACTGGTTTTTCAACATTTTCCGAAATCCCTCCTGTTTCATATTCTCCATAAATATCCGGACCATCGGGGCTGTTTCACCTGTTACCCCGCTGTCTAACAGGAACACCCCACCTTTACCTTCAGTTGGCTGTGCGGGAATCCCTGTGGCTTCAATGTTATCACTGGAATTGATCAGGATAGGGATGCTCAGATAGCTGTTAAGAGGATCCAGTCCGGAGGATTTTCCATGAAAGAAAGATTCCATTTCAGAAAAGACCGACTTTAGCCTGAGCAGTTTTTCACGGGTAAGATTCTCGAGGACAGTGATCTTATCCTTTGCATATTTATCATAGATAGCGGCAACAATGGCTCCACTGCTTCCAACTCCATATCCCTGGGGGATGGAAGAATCAAAATACATTCCGTCATCGATATGGGACTGAAGGGTTTCAAAATCAAATTTTACCAGATCCTTGTCAATGGTCCTGAGATAATCAACAAATGCCTTCAGTTTCTGATTAGAATCTATAGCAGTTTCTGATGGATTTTCATCCATCTTCAGCGCTCCATTGTAAAAGCTGTATGGAATTGATAGTCCTTTGGAATCCTTGATGATACCGTATTCTCCGAAGAGAAGAATCTTTGAATAAAAAAGTGGGCCCTTCATGTTTTGTTAAACCGGGGTCTGTGTTGCTCCTAACCCGACTCGATCACAAATATAATGACCATTTTCACAATACGCAACTAGCTCATTCTTAATGAAGTCATAAATTTCAATCGATTCATTATCGGGGAAAAGCAGGTGGACATTGGCTCCGGCGTCAAGAGTAAAGGCCAAATTAAGCCCTGTTTCCTCTCTGAATTCCCAAACCTTGTTGATGATAGTGAGGGTATTGGGTTTCATCAGTATAAAGTAAGGATTGCTCGTCATCATCATGGCATGAAGGGTAAGGGCTTCCTGTTCAACAATCCTTATAAATGCCTTGAGGTCTCCGGCCTGTAGAATAGGCGTGATCTCAGAAAGATTGGCATTTGCCTGCCCAAAACGGCTGTCAGCGAATGGGTGATTTCTCATCAGCTCATGGCCAAGGGTGCTGCTCACCTGTTTTTGTCCTTTATCAACTAACAATATAGCATCATGAAAGGATTTAAAATCCTCATGAAGCTCGAACGGAAAGGGGACACCATAAAGGTCGGATGACTCGGGAATGTCCTCATGCTGGCCCCAAACCACAACCGGCCCTTCCACGCTCCTGCATGCGCTTCCTGAACCCAACCTGGCAAGGAAAGAGGCCTTTCTGTTAAAATCCACAGGGTTTAAATCGGGGTTTATCAGTTTTTCAACGCTCATCAATCCGAGTGCCAAAGCACTCATAGAGGATGCAGACGAGGCGATCCCGGAACTATGGGGAAAGCTGTTCGATGATTCTATCTCCCATTCATATTCGGTCAGGAATGGCATAAAATCGATAATTCGATTGAAAAAGGTTTCGATCTTCGGAATAAAATCAGGGCGGTTCTTGCCCTCAAAACTGAATTTAAGGGCGATATCGGTTCCCGCCAGTTTTCTTTTCTGAAATCGCACTTTAGTTTGGGTACGACTGCTATCAAGGGTAAAACTTATCGATGGATTAGCCGGGATCTGAGGATCGTATTTCCCCCAGTATTTCACCAGGGCAATGTTGCTGGGCGATGACCAGTTCACCTCGCCTTCAGGGAGGTCTGCTGTAAGAAATTGAGGAATAAATTCTGATTCAGTCATGGGACGGTTTCTGATTACACAAAGATAACAACTTCATCATTGTTCTGTAATTCCTGGCCGTCGCTTTTACTTTCAGTTTGCGTTCAATAAAATTATTATTGAATTTAGACCGTCCATAACCCAAAGCGCTGAAGAGAAAAACGTGCCGATCCTTTACAAGGAGCTCCTCTCCTTCATATTGAATAGCCTCGAGTTCGGCTGCACGTTCAGGATCCGGATTTTCAAATAATAATATAAAACAACTGTTTTCTTTCTTCGGGCCGTCGAAGGGGCAGCAGTCAAGCATCCTCTGGATTTCAGCGGGCCTCACCACCAAGACCGGAACCTCAAACTGAAATCGATCCTGAATAGCTGTTGCTATCCTGTCTGCAAGTTCCGGTTCAGATTGAATTCCAGAATTGAAAACTATATTCCCACTCTGGATATAAGTTCTTACCTCGGCCAAACCAATTGAGGTCATGGCATCCCGGAGTTCAGACATGAGAATTATTTTTTGTCCGCTCACATTGATCCCCCTCAGAAGGGCTATGAATGTTTCCATGGCTTTGGCAAGTCTGGTTGAATTGGTGTAAATTTAGACATTAATCAACTGTCGACCCCTTGAAACGACTTATTTTACTCCTTCTGATGACGGGCATGGCCTGTGACACCGGAAATCTGACCATTATTGCAGATCTTCCCAAAACTTTGTCTGAAGTCTCAGGAGCAGAATGCATGGATGGCTGCTCACAGATCTGGATGCTCAACGACAGCGGAAACAAACCTAGGCTCTATAAGCTCGATACACTCGGGAAGATCATATTTGAGTTAAAGATAGATGCTAAAAATCGCGATTGGGAGGACCTGGCCGCCGATCCTGATGGTAATCTTTACATTGGTGACTTTGGAAACAATCTAAGTAAGAGAGATAACCTTTCCATTCTAAAGATCAATGGAGAATTCCTTGAGGCAATGACCGATGTCCCTGTAGAGCGTATTTCCTTCAGCTATCCCAATCAAAAGAATTATCCTCCTAAAAAGAAACAATTATATTTCGACTCGGAGGCATTGGTTTTCTTCAATGACAGCCTTTATATTTTTACCAAAAGCCGGGTAAGGGGAAATTTCGGACGTACCGACCTATACAAAGTTCCTGCCGAAAGAGGACAGCACAGCGCTGTCTATATTGACAGTTTTACGAGCTGCGATGATTCAGAATGTTGGATCACAGGTGCAGATCTTTCCCCGGATGGGAAAACGCTGGTCCTTTTGAGTCCTAAGTCGGCCTGGCTTTTTTCAGAATTTTCGGGAGATAATTTCTTTAATGGAAAAGTTACTGAACTACCCTTTGATCATGTTTCCCAGAAGGAGGGTGTCTGTTTCAGATCTGAAAATGAGATTTTCATCGTGGATGAACGGGCACACGGCAGTGGTGGTAATTTATATCTTTTCCAATTGAACTAGAATTCAAATCCGAGCCTGAACGCAAATCGTAAACCGTCATTACTGTTAAAAAGGGAGGCATTCAGGGAAGTAACATTTGCCGCATTCAGGAAAACTCCCCCACCAACGGAGTTATGCCAGATATCCGAGTCTTCACCATCCAACCAAACCCTTCCATAGTCAAATCCTCCATAAACGCCCATGTTAAAAGGCAACAGGCCAATCCGGGCCTTTCTTATATTCCATCGAAGGTCTGAGGTTTGAACAAAGGCCGTATTTCCTGAAAATCTCTGATTCCTGAAGCCTCTTAAACCACTGTCTGCTCCCAGGGTGGCCGCCTGGTACAATTCAAAATCATCGCCTATATTGATATGACCCTTAATTTTAGAGGCAAGGACCACATCTCCCTTGGAAGACAGTCTGTAATCGAACCCAAGCTCTGGGATAAGGTAAGCAAAACTGTTTGAGTTGGAGGTGTTCGTCAGGAAACCCGCATCGAGATTAAACAGCATCCCTAACGTTGGAAAAGCGGAATTGTCTACATTGCTGTAACGATAGGAAAACTTGGTGCCTATAAAATCCTGTTTGTCAAAAAGAGGATCCTCCTCTTCTAATTGATCAGCCAGAAATCGACCATTGGTCCGTTCCACCTCATTCGATTCGTAGGAGGCCCCTACTCTTACTTCCGATCCTGAACGTCCGCGCCAGACCAGTGAGGGTGCAAATTTCAAAGTACGTATCTTTACACGGTTATAATCCAGCCCTACATCAAGGTTATCATTCTCATCGGCCTCTGGATTATCCGATTCATTTCCAAATCCAAAGAAATTGACCGCATAATTAGGGCTGTTAAATCTGGCCATGATCTCCAGGTTAGCATTTCCGAATACATTCGCTAACTCAGAGGAATATTGGAATTCGAAGCCGCCTGTAGCAAAATAATAGGCAGCTCCTATAATGTGAGAACTCGTAAATGGGTTTTGTTCGAAACCGTAATGCTGCCACCTGCTTTGTAAACCTATTTTTAGTCCGTCATCAGGATTTGCTCCAACAGAGGGTAATAACTGAAAGCTGTCGTATTTCAGTTTTCGATGATCATAGACATTGGTTTTATAATCATCAGACTGCCTAAGTTGCCCTTCGCCCTGATAGGTATTATTCTTCGATCTGTAGTCATAGGAAAGAACCCTGTGTCCGTTCTCAATATTGAATTCATCATGATTCTTACCCCCGATAAGCCTGACCTTAATATGACCTGAACCATTTCCGAACACATCAAACCTGTCCTTATCATCCAGTCCATATATCCAGATCTCCCGTGTTAAATCTGAAGTATAGGTTCGCTGATGAAACACCTCACCTTTTTCACCTTTTATTATTCGGTAAGCCTTGACCCTGGTGAGCCCATCATCCAACCGTTCAACTTCAAACCAGTCGTCTTTATTGGTTCCAACAACAACCTCATACCGACTGAGGAATTCGAAGTAGCGATCTGAAATATCCTGTAAATTACCCAGCCTGCCTTTAAGCTTTTTCTTTATAACCTCAACCGTTTCGTCCCGGACCTCTTCCGGCATTCCCTTGAATGCCTTTTCAATGACATTATCGGTTAAACCTGATCTGAGCTCAGCTACCTGCCGGTCCCATTCTTTCTTGTCCGATTGTCTTATCAAGCGTATATCTAGAGGATACGGCTCGAGGTTAAACCATTTGGGGCTTTTTAGTTCAGATTCATATGAATCCAGGAGTTTCACCAGTGGCGATACCGAACCGGCCAAGCCAAGAATAAGGCCATCGCTCATAACTGAAAATGCCTGGTCGCGATCACGTGGGACCGGCCTGTAGACTGTTTTTCCATCTTCTTTAAAAGTCGCCCATCGCCATTGATCCTCATGCCTGTCCCAGTCACCTATAACCATATCAAATAGGCGCGCCCTGATATAGGAAGACTCATCCAGTATATGATCTTCATTCTTGCTGAGCTTTTCAAGCAGGTCGTCTGTACTGATCAACTCATTTGAATAACCAAAACCGGCCTTATCACCATGTCCGTCGGCGGCTCTTTCCTCAATCATATAAAGTTCATTCCCGTAATCGCTGTTAAAGGGGCCAAGCGCGTTCTGTTTCGGAACATAAACCAAAAGGGGGGTTGTATGATAGATCCCTGCTGCTTTGGAAAGTTCAGGGATTACAAAAGGGGCATAAGGGTGTGATCCGGTGAAAATATCAAGTAAAAAGCGCTCTACCACGCTGTCATCGAATTGCCCTTCGATATACTGATCGCGAAATGCGACCGATTGCAGATAGCGCAGGGCATTTTTCTTCAAAGCCCTCATCACATACTCTCTTCCCGCCTTGTCCACCAGTCGCAATGAATTGGACTGATGTCCTCCACCACGTCTCATCGGGCTTAATCCACCGTACAGAGTATCGAGATTCACAGTTTTGACCTTGACCGGGGTTCCAAAATATTTTCTGTAACGTTCTCCCCACAGGGTTTTGTAGAATCCGCTTTTGGCGACCTCCTCAGCTGTATAGATAGATGTAGTGATCTCTGAGGGGAAACTGGATGGATAGGTAGTGATAGTGCGGGATTGATCTACATTCAGGACATTAGCTCGGAAAACGGGCGATGAACTGCTCGTATCGTAAAACCGGACAAAGCTTGACCCGTCTTCAAAAATGTCTAACCTGGCATAACCCTGATTGGAGGTTCCGAATTCCCCGCCCCGCGCAAGCCTTACAGACATCTCCTTAGAACCTGAACCGCTTACTATCTGGGGTAAATTATCCCTCACGATATACTGAAGATTATGATCATGACCAGAAACGAAAATGACCTTATCATTATGCTGTGAAATCGTAACTATGCGTTTCTTAAGCTCCCTGTACAGTATATTTTGATCGTCAACGGTTACCACTCCTCCTGTTTTTCTGATAAGGTTTTTCAGTGTTCCCAGGACCGGTATGGGTGAGAGATGACTTTTAAAACTATACTGCCCGCCATGTGATCCATTGGTAAAGATGGGATGATGAATGGCTACAATTGTAGTTTTTCCCCGTGCTTTTTTTATCTCGCTTTCAAATTCGTCAAAGAATTTGTTTCTCGTTTTAATTTCACAATCCGAATTTATTCCGGGGTAATTGTCCCAATTATTCAGATACCATCTGGAATCAACAATTATAAGTTGAATCTTTTTGGAGATCTCAACAGTTTCTATGGGACAACCATCCTCAGGCAGGAAACTGTCTTTCCCCAACTGATCCTCTATGAATTTTTCCTGTCGCTTTAATCCTGACAATCCGCTATACCAGTCGTGATTCCCGGGAATAAAAATCGATTTCCCGCTAAACTCTTGAGCCACATCAATTTGAACTTGCAGCCTGTGCTCAGACAATTGACGCTCAGGATGATCTTCAGCTCTGAGTCCTTTCTCATATATATTATCACCGAGGAAAATCGCTGTACTCGCCGAATCCGCATTTCTTAGTGCCTCTCCAAACATCCGGATGCCTGAGGTTTGCTCTCCCAGATCAGAATTTCCTGCATCGCCGAGAAGATATACAGAATGGACTATTTTCTTGTCTGATGGAAAAGGCTCTTGTTGTTTCTCATCTTTATACTGAGTCTGATATGTTGCACATGAATTCAGAATCAACATCATCAGCAGAAAAACAGAAAAATTTTGAAAACGCATTAAAGAGATTTATTGCCTATTTTAGTAAAAATAATTCATTTCGATGGAAGAAGTAATCAAGGCATCTGAAAATTATGCGAGCACTATCCTGCTTGATGACTTATCGAGTGATTTTCTCTACCATAATCTCACACATACTAAAAGGGTTGTAAACAAGACCAAAGAGCTAATAAAAGGTGAGAATTTGGAGGGTAAGGAAGCCGACTTACTGATAATTGCCGCATGGTTTCATGATCTGGGATATACCAAAAGCGTTGAGAATCACGAGGAAATCAGTGCCGGTATGGCAGAGGAATTCCTAAAAAAAAGAGACCTGGACAAAGGATCGATAGACCTTATCAAGTCTATAATCCTTGCCACAAGAATAGAGCATGAGCCCGAGAATAAGCTGGAAATGATAATACGGGATGCCGATTGTGCCCATTTTGCAAATAAGAACTATGATGAGATCGGTGAATTACTCCGGTCTGAACTTGAGCTTACCCAGGACAAGCACTTTACCGATATGGATTGGGTTAACGAGAGCATCAGATTCTTCAAGGATGTCCAGCGGTTTTACACAGATTATGCAATGGAGAATTGGCAAAAAGGAAAAGAGCGAAACCTGGCAAGGTTGCTTAAGAGGCAGAAAAAATTAGGATTCGATCAAAAAAAACTGACCCAGAAGAAAAAGGAATTCGAATTCAAGAAAAACAAGGCGGCATTACCGGAAAGAGGTATAGAGACCATGTTCAGGGTGACCCTCCGAAATCATATCGACCTGAGCGGACAGGCCGACACAAAAGCCAATATCCTTTTATCGGTTAATGCCATTATAATTTCCGTTGTCCTTTCGAACCTGATCCCCAAACTGGACAATCCTTCAAATGCATACCTCATCTGGCCGTCGGCCATCTTTGTCATGTTCACGGTTGTGGCCATGGTGCTGTGTGTCCTGGCAACCCGACCTAACGTCACAAGCGGAAAGTTTTCCAAGGAAGACGTCGAAAAGAAACGGGTTAACCTTATCTTCTTCGGGAATTTTCATAAAATGAAACTTGACGATTTTGAATGGGCGATGGACGAGATGATGAAAGACAGGGATTACCTCTATTCATCCATGAAAAAAGACCTGTATTTCCTGGGCAAGGTACTCAACCGCAAATACAGTATACTGCGGCTTACCTATACCATTTTCATGATAGGAATAATTATTAGCGTGGTCGCATTTGCCATCGCGTTTCAGTATGCCTGAAAAATTTATCAGGCATCCAGCTCCTTCATCAGATCGTCATAGGTCAGGAATTCCTGGTCATTATCATCCTTATGATATAATACGCTAGCCCTAATCGCTTTTAACCCGGTTACCGCCTGTAAATCTTCCAGCTCCACGATCTCAACATCCTTATCGAGATAATTCTTGGATTGGAGGAATCTTACATAACCGAGATATTCGACCTCATCCTGTTTCTGGGAATATACGATCGTGATCTTTCCTTTCTCGGTGATGCGCTTGGTCGTTCCCTTGATATAAGCCTTGTCAACACGTTTCTTTACGATCTCGTACCTGGCATTGTAAGTTCCGTCAACATCGAAATGTTTTTCATCCATCCTGAAGCTGATGGACAATGGCTGATTGAAAACCAGGATCATCGAAGCCACATCCAGTTGAACCGGAAAATCATGCTGCATATTGTAATAGGAATTCTCCATTTCAATCATGACCTGCAATTGCCATAATCGAAGATTGTACAGAAAAATCTTATTAAAGTTCTCGTCTTTGGTTATCGACTCTCCTATGTACAGATTATGCTCAACCCCATCGGTTTTGTAACGCTCATAAAAATGCGGATACATGCGCTGGGCCTCAAGTTGCTTGTCGTCGAGAAGTTCAGCCATCTTCCTGTTTATCAAAGATATGGTGTCGTCATAATCTTTTCGGTGCTTATACAACACATCCAGTTTTTCATCAATGCTATTGAAGTAGGCTGTTATATCTTCAGAGAATTTACCAACACTCAACAGGTGGTAAAAAAGCGGGGAAATTTCCTGTTGGAAGAACTCTGTAATCTTTTGTTCCGAATCGACCTGAAAATGATCTCTCAACCGATCTAAATAGCGGTTGGTTTGATAAATTATCTGTTCGTAAATGGGGAGTGACTCCTGTTCAAAGGCCATTTCCAGGATTGACTTTGCCGCATTAAGCTGAAGGTTCAGGTCTTTCTGGGTGGCGCTATTCCTCGCCATTGAAGAGCCCTTGATATCTATCTGCCCGAACAATGGATATACATCCTCAAAAACAATTTTTTTGAATACGGGCTCGCGGCCTTCAAGTTTATTTTTTATAAATGCTCTTGCCTCTTTTCTGAATTTCCAGTGCACACTTGGGTGGATTGATGTGCACTCCTGTTGGATAACCGCCTCGATAAGATTTTCCTCCTCGTTCTTTGAACGTTCTACAGCGGCTGCCATAAAAGGCATGATATCAATAAGCCTGTTGGCATTAACACTGTTCAGGACCTTTGGCTTCCGGGAAACAAGCTCAAGGATACCCAGCAACCTGTCTTCATTCGCAAGCGGCGCGAGAATGGCACTTTTAAATCCTTGATCTCGAAGTGATTTGTACTGAGGCGCCCTGCCTTTTGATAGTTCATAATATTTATCTACATCCGAGATTGCATAGAATTTCTTATCCTTTATCAAAGTCTTAAGTGATACGTTGCATAATGTCTTATTGCATCTTGCCGAATCCTGTTTATTCAACAGAAAACTGACGATTGGATCGCCATATACCCTTTCAAAAATTCCATCCTCCTTATTCAATACAGAAAAACCTACCTGAAGATCCTTTATATTCAGGAGAGAACGAAAGATCTCCTGGAAGTCATGAATAAAATTCTCGTCCTTGCCACGATTCTCAGAAATCAGATTCGATTTGATATTTGAAATGGACTGGTCATCAGTTACATCAAAAATATTACTGATAACAAAGCCTTTGAAGATATAGCTGTTCGGAGGAAACTTCTCTTTCCATAGCCCGATATTCTCATAATTGTCCAGCAATTCATCCACATCTTCCTGAGTGATTCTTTTGGCCTTTTCCGTAGGTATTATCTCTGTGAAATCAACATTATACAGGATCTTGTAATACCTCAGTATTCCGTTCTCATCAGGAATTTCATAAAAGAACGGGCGTTTAAAACTAAGATCAAGCCCATAACAGAATTTAATAATGATGGTACATGCTATAATGTACAAATCATCCTCGGGCATATTCTTGATTTTAACCTCAAAATCCCTGCCGGCAGACTCAATTATGTTCTTAAAGCGTTCAGAGGAATTAAAAATGAGGTTATGAAAAGGAACTGAGGCCGTCTTGATCTCATTTTGAGTAAGTACGGTATTGAAGGAATCCTCCAGGATGATGGATATAGGCTGTTCAAAATCGTTGAGCTTGGCTGGATTTGTAAAACCGTCACGCAGCTCGGGGTATGGCGCCTGAGCATCAATTATCCTTTTGGCCTTAGCCGCTATGTAAGGATCATCGCTTTGAGCCATTTCCTCATATTTCTCGATGAGTTTATTAAAACTGATCTTCAGATATAAGGGCGATTCGTGCAAATCGTTGATATCCATAATAATTTGATTGGTCATACGAATGTAATCAATATTTCGGATTAGTCGGAAAATATAACGATTCTTAACATCCTGCAAATAGTTGATTTATATAGTAATAGGTCATAATTCAGGGAATTTATTTAAATTTAATTACTAACTAATACATTCAAGATCATGTTTTCAAAAACCAATCTGATCTCAACCTTGGTCACGGCCCTTTATAATATGTTTGGTGGATATTTATTCTGGGAATTGTTGCTGGGGTCTTTTTTCGAATCTCACCTGGGCACCGCCACCGGGGTCATGAAGGAGAATCCTGATTTTCTATGGTTAAGCCTGGGCTGCTTGCTCACCGGTTTTGCTTTCTCAACTATTTATTCCAAATGGGCACGAGGCGCACATAGCAATACCAACGGCTTTAAATTTGGTGCCTGGATCGGATTTCTGATGGGATTCGGAGACCGCATAGCAGAATACGGATTAGCCAATATTCTGGACTTATCAGCGACTCTTGCGAATGCGGTTATGTACGTGATTTTCTTCGGAATAATGGGTGTCATTGCAAGTTTCATCTATGGCAAGATGAATAAGAAAGCTTAAAAAAAGCTCCTCTTTCGAGGAGCTTAAATTTATTGTTTTATAAAGCTTATGGCCGCACCGCCACCCGCTGCCAGTATGAGGTCTATTTCAGAGGTTGAATCAACTGTTAACTTCTCGATTGTCAGATCTGTAGGCAGATGATCCCAATGGGCTTGATCGCCGTCCCTGTAAAGGGTTGCCTCGTATGACGCTCCTTCTTCAAGGAAATCTAATTTAACACTCAATTCCCTTGAATTCTCATCCGTGATCGAGCCAAGGAACCAGTTGCTGGTTCCTTTCTCCTGACGAACGATAGTGACATAATCACCAACCTCCCCGTTGAGCACCAGACTTCTTTCCCAGTCAACACCAACGTCTCTTATGAATTGAAGGGCATCTGGCCTGGCCTCATAGTGTTCCACCAGGTCGGCCGCCATTTGAATCGGGCTGTAGATCACCACATAAAGGGCCAACTGCTGGGCAATTGTCGTATTTACCTGATTCTTATCTTTATATTTTACGAATTTAATATCAAAGATCCCGGGGGTGAAATCAACAGGTCCCGCCAGCATCCTGGTAAACGCGACAATAGGTAAATGCTCCGGAGGATTGCCTTTCTCGATAGACCATGCATTGAATTCCTGCCCTCTTAATCCTTCCCTGGATATAGCGTTGGGATAAGTTCTCCGCAACCCGGTTGCCTTAATGGGCTCATGGGCGTTAACCGCCACCTGGTATTTAGCGGCTTTCGTCACTGCCAGATTGTAATGATTTACCATATATTGACCATGATGATACTCCCCATCTGGAAGAATTTTCCCAACATAACCTGATTTTACCGAATGCATTCCATATCTCTGCATTAGTGCATAGGCGGTATCCATCTGCTTTGTATAGGTCTCGGTTGCTGCGGAGGTCTCGTGATGCATGATGATCTCTACTCCTTTTTCTTTTGCATAACGTGTAACCTCATCGAGATCATAGTCGGGGTATGGTGTAACGAAATCAAAAACTCCTTCCCGGTCGGGAAACCCGATCCATCGCTCCCAACCCCTATTCCAACCCTCGACCAGAACACCTCCTATGTTGTTAGCCGCCGAGAAGTCTATAAATCGTTTTACATTTTCTGTCGTTGCACCATGGCGTCCATGAGCCTTGCCTGTATCAACCCATTCTCCTTCAACCTGCTCCATTCCATAGTCCCAGGATGATTTATTCAAGTGCATTTCCCACCATACACCGGTATATTTCATAGGCTTGAACCAGGATATATCACCGATCTTATTCGGTTCATTGAGGTTTACTATTAAATTGGACTCTATTAGGCCAGGGGCGTCATCAGAAATCTGAACCGTCCTCCACGGTGTATTAAAAGGCAGCTGCCGTTTTACCTTGTACTCAGTATTATCGCTACCTACAAGTATACTGTTCATCTTGAGACTTTCAGCATCTATACCAAGGGTCATATCGGAATAGTCTACCAGGGCGGCCTCGTGAAAGCTCAGGTGAAGTCCATCCCTTCCAACCATGGTTACGGGTGTATTAACCGCATTATTAGGTATATAGGTTTGAGCCAGGTTTGGATGATCTCGCTTACTCAATGCATCGATCTCGGAAAGTTTGGTGGTATTATATAGATGCTCGTAAATATCCCAGTCGCCCGGGATCCAGAAGGTCTTGTAATCTTCGGTAAGATTGAACTCTGTATGTTCCTCCGCGATAAGGGCCTCAGACCACCCCTGCTGCTCCGGGAACTCATAGCGGAAACCGAAACCATCATCATATAGCCGGAATACTACATTCATCCGACGATTAGGTGCTTGCTGTTCCTCCAGCTCAACTTTCAATTCTTCATAACGATTCACAACATCGATCTGCTCACCCCACGGCATTTGCCAGGTTTCATCAAATGAAGATGTAGTGGCACGAATCAGTTTTAATCCAGGTCCTATCGGAGCGCCATTGGTGAAATCAAACCCGAGATAAGAGTTATCCAGAATTACAGCCTCCTTGTACCTGACCTTGTAGTAGGCTTTTCCCTCCGAATCTAGAGCAAATTCAATGTCTATTGAACCTGAAGGGGAACTCAGATTTTCCATTCCATTCTTTTCGGAGCAAGACAAAAGGAAGGTAAATATTAATAGTCCGATTATTCTCTTCATAGTTCTTGCCTTTCAATAAGCAAAACACTGTATTCAGTATCAAACGAAGCCTTTCCGCTCGTCACGGTGGCTGTTTTTCCTGAATAGGCATCGCGAACCGTGGTTCCATCCTGGAAGATGGTACGCACGTCCACAGTTTTTTCTCCTGCAGAAAGATCAAGCCCAATGACCACCTGGTCGTTCAAACCGGAATGTGCGATTGACCTGTAAAACACATAAGGCTCGGAAGTGATCATCTGGTGAAGACCAGCCCCAATGGCCGGATGGTCGTTCCGAAACTTTCCGAGTTTCTTCCAATGTGTTAAATGGGTGGTCTTTACGCCTGGTTCCTCCCAATTCATATTTGACCGCAAATTGGCATCTCCTACTGCATCCTCGACCACGAGGAGCCTTGACGATTCGTCGCCGTAATAAACTTGTGCTGCGCCGGGAGCAAGCAGCAGATAATTTGCAGCTTTTTCCGACTGTGTACGCTCCGGATCATATGGTTGGCCATCGTCATGAGAACTCAGGTAATTTAAAACGCCAAAACCCTGAAGTTCACTTTCAAGTTTGTCACTATACGAACTGAAAACCTCCTCATAGGAATTCTCCTTCGCATTCCATTTAAAATCGAAATTGATCAAACTGTTAAAGGCATCGTCAAAATAATTGACTTGTTTATCCCCGAAATTATAGTATTGTCCCCCGGAGATTCCATAGCCATATACCTCCCCAACGAGGAAGAATGGGGTATCATCCAGACTTTTCCCGGGATTTTCAGCTTTAAAGGTCTGAAAAGCATTGTCACAGACATCCTTAAACTCTTGCCATACGAACTCCTCGGTATGTTTAACTGTATCTACCCTGTAACCGTCAATGCCAAATTCAAGGATATAATCGGCCAGCCATTTCATAATATAGAAACGTGGCGCCCTCGGATAAGACGTAGATTCAAAGAAAGCATCCAACTCTTTCAGTTCTTGATCATATCGTCCCTCAGCCTGCCATTTCTCAACAAGCTGAGGTGGAAGATCTACCTCATCATTGCTGTCTGTTAGGATATCTGGCAGGTTTTTTACCAGTGTACAGCTAATGGTAGATTCATAGGAGTTGTATTGGCATTGGGGGCCAGTACGCACCCAGCTGTCAGGCCAAACAGGGTCCTTCTCAGTTGCCGGGCCGGTATGATTTATTACTGCATCCAGGAGGATCCGTATACCATTCTCATGAGCAACTTCAACCAGTTCTCTGAGATCGTCTGCAGTCCCGAAATTCGGGTCGATAGCGGTCCAGTCCTTTGCCCAGTATCCATGATAGGCATAGGTAAAACCGGTCCCTTCGTCTGTTCCGCCATGGATCTGTTCAACTACAGGTGTCATCCAGATTGCATTTATGCCCAGCTCATTAAAATAGCCTTCCCTGATCTTATTGGTAACCCCCTTCAGATCTCCTCCTTCAAAGCCCCTGAGTTTTCCAGCCTCCCTCGTCCTATCGAAATTCACGTCATTGGAAGGATCACCATTGTTGAATCTGTCGGTTAACAGGAAATACACATTAGCGGCTTCCCAGTTAAAATAATCACCAGTGACTTCCTCATTCTGTTCAGCGGTATTGCCCGTTGATGATTTTTTCTCCCGATCGTCACAGCTCATAAGGAGTGTACAAATCGAGCATACTATGGAAAACAAAATATTCTTCATTATTCTTCAAGTTTTAAAATGAATGACTGGAGAGGCTGAAGTCCAATCCTGGTCACAGCCCCTTCATCAACTATTAAATCCGTTTTGAACTGTCCGTAAAGCTGGTCCGTCATCTTATAACGACCAGCCTTCAGCTTCCACTTCTCAACTAATTCCTGAGGCAATTTCAGGTCGAATTCAACGCCATGTTCAGCATTGAAGTTGACGATAACAATAAGGTGTTCATCATCACTCCACCTGGCATAGGATAGCAGTTTGTCATTATAATTCCCAGTTGAATTCCGATTGAATTCATGCACCGAATAATATTCAGCTGCCAGAGCAGGACTGTTGATGGTAAAATTCAATAAACGTTTATAGAAATCGCGTAAGTCCAATTCATCGGATGTCGACTTACCACCGTCAAACCGTTTGTCATTAACCCATCGTTGAAAGGATGGAACCCCTATATAATCAAAGATGGATGTCCGGGTTGGCTTGCCAAAGCCTGCATCCTCCACTCCGGCCTCCCCCAATTCCTGGGCAAAATAAACCAGAGTTGGTGAGGTGCTGATGGTAGAGGAAACGACCATGGCCGGTCTACCCTTATTCGCATTGCCGGCAAAATCGGGGCTCGCTATTCGCTGTTCGTCGTGATTCTCCAGGAAATGCAGCATGTGATGTTCGATATCCATCAACTCATTCTGAATGGGCGGAATATTGTCGGTGCTTCCATGGCCCTGCATCACATGCTTGATGGTATCATAGAGCTGAACCTTGTCGTAGAGGTAATCCATTTTACCCTTATGAATATAATCACGATAGACCGATGGATTATAGATCTCAGCCAGGAGGAAGGCGTCTTCCTTCTTCATCTTTATTGCCGAATTCATATAGCTCCAGAATTCAACAGGCACCATTTCAGACATATCATAACGGAAGCCGTCAACCCCTTTCTCAATCCAATAAAGCGCGATATCCCTGAATTTTTTCCATGAATCGGGCACATTCTTGTCTTCCCAGAATTTGAAATGAGCCCTATAATCGAGGGTTGCATATCCATCAGGCAGCCTGTCAAAATCATAGCTTCCGTCCGGCCGCACACCATAATTGATCTTCACGGTTTCATACCAGTCGTGCATACTGGGTTGCGCGTCCCGTGAACCATTGCCGGTCCATTTGGCAGGATTTTCATCAAACTTTCCATCCACCATGGGGTGAGGATCTCCACCTAAAGGCAGATAGCCATTCTCCCAATCTGGAACCCGAAACGACTCGCCGGGAATATAATAGAAATTATTGTCCCGGTTGTACTCAACGCTTTTGTCATCATCTTCTCCAAAGTCGCTGACTCCTGCCGGCCTGGAAAGGCTCTTGTAATTTCTTGCTACGTGATTAGGCACTATATCGATAAGCAGTTTTAATCCGGCATCATGTGTTCTTTTGATAAGGGCCTCAAATTCCTGCAAACGGTTGGCAGGATCCACAGCAAGGTCGGGGTTCACGTTGTAATAATCCTTCACTGCATAAGGCGAGCCTGCTCTTCCCTTTACCACGTCGGGGTCGTCATTGGAAATCCCGTATTCGGTATAATCAGTGATAACATTATGATGCGGAACACCGGTGTACCAGATATAGGTAACTCCCAGATCCTTGATCTCCGAGAGGGCCCTTTCCGAAAAATCAACAAATTTCCCTACACCATTTTCCTCAATGGTCCCCCATGGTTTATTGGTGGTATTGGTGTTTCCGAACAATCGGGTGAACACCTGGTAAATAACTTCTTTTTTTCTTTCCTTTTGAATCATGGATTCCGGTCTGTTTTCGGTTTCGGTCTCACAAGCAAAGAATGCCAAAAGGCCGGATAACATAAAAACTGTAATCTTCCGCATGCTTGTTAATAGGTTTTAATTTTAAGTCTATAATTCTTTTCTGAATTCCAATTTAATGGTATTCTCAAAGTTTTGTCAGCTTCGTCGTAGATGAATCGAAGTCGCTTTAATCCCGATCGAACAGATTTTGGTTCTCTGTCAATATTGTGGATCAGTAATTCTGTCTCGAAGACAGTGGCCTCAGACAGGGTTCCGGGATTATTTGCAAAAATGAGTCTGACCTTTCCATTTCGGACACTACTCTTAAGGTTCAGCATCTCAAATTTTCCCGACTCGAAAGCATTAAAGGTTACACCGTCATCATCATAGATCATTGCTTCGCTATATTCCACGGTTTCATCAAAAAAATAATGAAAATCGATCTCAGAGAAATCGTATTCTGCCGTCGATTGCATAGATTCTGCCAACGGAATAAATGATCCGCCCCTTACAAAAGCAGGTATATACTCTTCTTCTGTTTGAACTGTAACAGATTGACCACCACCATACACTTTTCCGGAATAAAAATCGATCCATTGAGAACCTCCGGGAAGATAGACTTCTTTCTCGGAAACACCGGGTTTGACAATCGGTGCAACCAGGAAGGCCTCGCCCCATAAATAAGCGCTTGAGTCAGTAAACAGAGCCTGGTTATCTTCTTCCTCGAAAAACAACGGTCTCATCAATGGAGCACCAGTTCTACTATTCTCAAAGGCAAGGCTGTAATTATAGGGCAGCATTTTATACCTGAGCTCAATGGCTTTTTTTGCCAGGGCTTTTGCTTTCGGACTTCTGTATACCGGTTCGGAGGGAACCACTTCCTGGGCATGTGGCCTGAAAACCGGCAGAAATACGCCATACTGCAGCCATCTGGCATAGAGCTCGTCATCGAGAGTTGCACCCCCGAAACCGCCAAGATCTGAATGGAAATAACCCATTCCCTGCATACCCATCTGAAGGGCCATCTCATTCTGCGGAAAGAATCCTCCCCATGACCGGCTTACATCGCCCGACCAGGGAATCATCCCGTAGCGCTGTGAGCCTGAATATCCTGCACGCATCAGTATAAATGGCCGCTGATCGGGGAAATCTTTGCGGTATCCCTCGAAGACCAAACCCGCCCAATCATGGCCATAGATGTTATGGACCTCATTTGCTGTCCCCGTTCTATGGATCAGGAATTCAGGATGAGCCTCCGGTTCTCCAAGGTCACCCCAAACTCCGGCTACCCCTAATTCTGCCAATTCCTTGTAGATATTCCAGAACCATTCCCTGCCTGAGTCGCTGTAAATGTCGATTATACCAGAATTCCCGAAGTAAAAATCAAAAACACCCGGCCCGCCAGTTGAATCTAAAGCAAGTGCCTTATTGTCTACGGCCTCCTGCCATCGTTTGGAGCTTGTGAGAACAAAGGGCTCAGTAATGAGTATGGTCTTGATATTCTGAGCTTGAAAATCATTGATCATTTTTCTCGGGTTGGGAAATGAATCTCTAAGAAATTCCATATTCCCCATATGCCCCTGAATATCTTTTCCAAACCAGTAGATGTCAAGAATAACCGCATCAACCGGAATTTCTTCTTCTTTAAATTTTTGAATGGTCCTCCTGGTTTCTTCTTCGGAGTGATACCCAAACCGACTGGAAAAATTACCCAGGGCCCATCGTGGAGGCATGGGTTGTTTCCCGGTCAGATCGGTATAATTATTGAGAAGGTCGAACCAGTTGTCACCAACAATAACCTGATAGGTCTTTCTTCCGGAAATAGTTTCATAGGTTATGGTATTGTCCATTTTACTGTCAAGATCGAGGTATCCTATTGGAGCATTATCAAAGTGTAACATATACCCTTTGGATGACATGACGATGGGCATGGTAAAATTCATCAATGGCGACCTGTATTCATAACCGTAGTGGGCCTTGTTGTAGAGCTGTAATTTATTTCCCCTTCTATTCATCCCAAGGGCACGCTGACCGCCGCCATAGAGCACCTCGGTTTGAGAAACATTCAACTGTATGGCTTCACCGTACCCGGTTTTATGATAACCCTTCTTTTCAGAAAGAATAATATTGTTCTTATAGGAATAGGCAATCTGAAACGGCTTCTTCGTGATTAGAAGAGAAATACCTCCCGAATGAATTGTAATGCTGCCGGTGTCCTCCGAGATATCCCGGACAGGATACCCCGGCTTCATGACGACGGCATGCGATTTTTCTATAAATTGCTCTCCTTCCGGAACAAAGGTGGTCTCTACGATCTCAGGTGAATAAAAACGTATTTCATATCGGCCATCACTAACCTTTATATCCAAGCCGTATTCGGTTTGCTTAATGCTTTCAAATATCCTGTCGGGATTACCCAGAACAGGTTTTTCAATTTCGAACAGCCAGAGAACAGAATCCTCAAAAGCATCCCTCCAAAGCTTTTCATTGTGTTCCCCGCCTTCAACTACTTTACGATGTATATTTTCTTTGGGGAAACCCGATGTTTTCATCAGGCTTATCATTCTGTCCATACCCGGGACGGCTTCTTCACTTTCCCGATCACCCATCAAGAAATACATACGGGTATGCATAAGCTTACTCCTCGCCTTTGCCAGATCGAAAGCTTCATCAGCTATCCAAAAGGAAGGAGAAAACACCCCGGCTTTTCCAAAAACATCAGGATATCTCAGAGCCGCATAATGCGTTATTAATCCTCCCAGGGAACTTCCCATCAAGGCTGTATTAAGGGGGTTTCTTTTGGTTCTGAAATTCTCATCTATGTATGGCTTCAGGGTCTCGGCCAGGAATTTTACATAATCTTTGCCTTCCGCCTGAGGTATTTGCGGCTGAGCCCAGGGCACGTACTCATTAATCCTTAATTCAGCACCATTATCAATCCCGACCACTATCGCCTTAAATCCTGTATTTTCAGCAATGCGGTCCATGATCTCATCAACATTCCACTCCCCAGCAAAAGCGGTGGAAGCATCAAAAAGATTCTGTCCGTCGTGCATATAAATAACAGGATAGGTCGAATCGGAAAGATTATAATCATTAGGCAGGTAGATCCAGATTCTCCTTTTTCGATCGAGTTGTGGTATTTCGAATTCTTCTGAAAGAATCCTCACATTCTCCCCTGCAGTTGATTTGATGACTTCGGAATTTCCAGGAACAGTCCATCCTTTAATAGAAATATCTACAATTGATTGGCCATTGCTGCAATTATATGACCGGTTGTCTGTTGCGCTGCCGTCGGAATTGGTTTCGACCGTGGACCATGAACCCAGGGTAAATTTGAAAAGTAACTTACAGTACTCAGGTGGCAGGGTAATGCTGTACTTTCCATCATTCTGAGATAATTTGAAATCATCCTGGCCACCCGTCCAGTTTTCGAAATCACCGGAGATAAAGATAGACTGCCCGTAGTCATGATCCTCTGGTAACTCTTCAATGACAAATGTGACTTGCCCGCAGACAAGTTGAACGGAAAGAAGAACGAATATGAGCCCGAATCTATCCAATATTACTCAAGCTTCGTGGTTAATAACAAAACACCGCGTTTGGAAAATTCAATCTTATCACCCCATACCATATTTTCCTGGCTTATGACATTCTTAAGTGTTTTGCCCTTAAGACCCAGTTCCTCAAATCGATCCAGAGCCAGGATGGCCTGTTCATTTTTATTCAGGATAAGGACAACAGTCTCATTTTCATCAGACCGGCTCAAAACATAAACGCCTTTATCCGGAGCAAAATGGAGCGTTTTTCCTTTATGGATAGCCGTTGAACCCTTTCGGAAATTCAATACGCGTTTCATGAAGATCTGCATATCTTTCTGCTCATCTGTTAGTCCGGCACCATTAAAAGCATTTACCTCATCACCTTCCCATCCTCCCGGAAAATCGGTTCTGATCAAACCGTGATCACCGGGTTTTGCCGTGTCATTCATTAGGATTTCCGTTCCATAATAAACCTGCGGAATACGAGGAAGGGTAAGCACAGTGGCCATTGCCATTTTGGTATTGGCTATATCTTCATTCAGCTGGGTAAATATCCTGCTCATATCATGATTATCAGGAAAGATCATAATATCCTTCGGATTTGGATAAGCAAAATCATTCGCCAGGCCTTCGTAGATTTTGACCAAGCCCTTATCCCAGGACTCCTCTTCATTCAGGGCATTTACAATATTTGCCTGCATGGCAAAATCCATGGTTGACCTCAGATTGGAATTATATCCGTCTAAATTATTGGCCCCCATCTGCCAATAAGCGATAAGCAGCGGATTATAGCTCCATTCTTCACCAACAATATTAAAGTTTGGGTATTCATCCATTATCGTACCGGCCCACTTGCTCATAAATTGCTTATCGGGATATGGATATGTGTCCTGCCTTATCCCTCCCAGTCCGGCGGTTTCTATCCACCAAATGCTATTCTGTATCAGGTATCTGGCCATGAATGGATTACGTTGGTTCAAATCAGGCATGTCGGGCACAAACCAACCATCTGTCATACCCTTCTTATCGATTTCTGAAGCATAGATATCCTGGTTGGTGGTACGGCGGTGATTTGAATATTCGGTATTCTCCCATTTCCAGTCGTCTTTATTTGATTCATAATTAGATTGATAATTCAACCAATCGTCAAATGGAAGATCATCCATCCACCAATGACCCAATCCGCAATGGTTTGCCACCTGGTCCATGATGAGCTTCATCCCTCTTTCTTTCATCCTATTGGATAAATCCAGATACTCATCAAGCGAACCGAATCTGGGATCGACCTGGTAGAGATCGGTTATGGCATAGCCATGATATGACTGTTGTGGCATATCATTGATCAACAGAGGGCATGACCAGATGGCGGTAAAACCCATCTCCTCAATATAGTCCAGATTATTGATGATTCCCTTAATGTCACCACCATGTCGTTTGTAGTCGTTTTCCCTGTCAATTCCGGTTTCCCTCAGATAATCGAAAGAATCGTTTGAAGGATCACCATTTGCAAAACGATCAGGAGTTATAAGAAAGATGACATCCGAGCTATCAAAACCTGCAAACTGCTCTGCAGCTTTTTCTCTTTCTTTTAGCTCATAAGTATGTCTTTTTTCATCTCCACCTTCAAAACTGAAAATAAGGTCGAATAGACCCGGTCTTGCTTCCCCGGTGATCTCCAGATCGATAAAAAGGTAGTTTTCACTTCTGCCCTGGTGAGTTCCCGTAATACTGATACCCGGGTATGACACCTCAGCCTTTGCCAGTCCAATTCCTTTTTCGTAAACCAGCAGCTGAAGGGATTTCTCTTTAAAACCGACCCACCAATTTGGTGGTTCTACACGTTCAACACTCATATTGCTTACTTTTTCGGAGGCATATATAGATGTTTTATCTTTCTTATCATCCTGGCATGAGAGGACCAGGATGGCAAAACATATGACATAAATATTCCTTTTCATCTTATGCAACCTTTACTAAATCGTTTGGTTTTACGGCGACCGATTTACCATTGACCTCAATAAAAAGTTCATTTTCACCTTCCAGCTCAAACCTCGAAGACTCATGACTCACCGAAACCTTTAACACCTGACCACGGTAATTGATCTTAAAGGAGAAGGACTTCCATTCCCTGGGGATCTTAGGATTAAATGAAAGACGGCCATCATGAATATGCAATCCGCCAAAGCCTTCAACAATACTCATCCATGTTCCTGCCATCGATGTGATATGCAACCCTTCATGTACCTCCCTGTTATAATCATCGAGATCAAGTCTTGAGGTTCTCAGGTAAAATTCATAGGCCTGGTCAATCTTGCCCAGCCTGGCTGCAAGAATACTATGTACACATGGTGACAAGGAGCTTTCATGAACTGTAAACGGCTCGTAGAATTCAAAATGAAGCCTTAGTTCCTCTTCTGAAAAATGATCGCCAAAGAAATAAAATCCCTGCAGAACATCGGCTTGTTTTATGTATGGTGAACGCAGTATACGGTCCCAGGACCAGAACTGGTTAATAGGCCTTTGATCCTTATCAAGCTTATCTGCAGTTATAAGTTCCTTGTCCAGGAATCCGTCCTGTTGCAGGTAAATCTGATGTTGATCGGAATAAGGAAAATAGAGATTATCGGCCACCGTCTTCCATTTATCCATTTCTGCTTCTGAAAGCCTGGCCTTGTTCATTATCCTGGTATAATCTGAAGGGTATTCCTCCCTCACGCGTCCTATGTTCTCTAAAGTATAATTGATACACCACCTTGCTATATAGTTTGTATACCAATTATTATTCACATTGTTCTCATATTCATTCGGCCCGGTGACGCCTAAAATCACATATTTGTTCTTAGGTTTGGAAAAAGTGGCCCGCTGCTGCCAGAATCGTGCGATTCCAATCAGGACCTCCATTCCCTTCTCGGGGATATAGGAATAATCATCCGTATACCGGTAATAGTTGTAGATGGCAAAGGCAATTGCACCGTTCCGGTGAATTTCCTCAAAGGTAATTTCCCATTCGTTGTGGCATTCCTCACCATTCATCGTTACCATCGGATAGAGGGCTGCACCATCTTTAAAACCGAGCTTTTCTGCATTTTCGATAGCTTTTTCAAGATGGTTATAACGGTATGCAAGCAGGTTCCGGGCAACGACCTGATCTTTAGTCGCCATATAAAATGGGATACAATAGGCTTCGGTATCCCAATATGTGCTCCCTCCGTATTTTTCACCTGTAAATCCTTTTGGCCCTATGTTCAACCGGGCATCTGTGCCAAGGTAGGTTTGATTTAGATGAAAGATATTAAACCGAATGCCCTGCTGTCCTCGAATATCGCCTTCAATAGTGATATCAGCCATATTCCAGATTTCGGCCCAGGCCTGTTTCTGCCTCTCAAGCAGCTCATCAAATCCTATGGCTCGGACAGTCTTAAGGATATTCCTGGCGGCTGTTACCAACTCATATTTATCATGGTTCCTGTCCACAGTGTACCCGCCGTATTTAATGAGTTTCGCAACCTGTCCCTTCTTTACATTAACCGACTGGTTGAAGCTGACGAGGGTAGAACTGCTTTGCACTGTAACCTGCTGCCCTGACCTCTCATTGTCGAGGTACAAGTCGCTGTTCATGAAGGTGCAGGTATAGAAGTCTGTCTTCATAGTCCGTGCCTGGATATAGGCGCCATCATCATCTACCTTTACATCGAAACTATCCCAGAATTTATCATCCCAGTTTGAGTCCTCATTCTTGATGGCACTATCGATGTAAGGCTGGAATTCAATCTCCGCATCCCTGTTGAGCGGAATGATCTCATATCGGATAGCGCCAACCTCCTCATGGCTCAGGCTCAAAAAGCGGAGGACTTCAACTTTAACCTCTGTTCCATTGTTCATTTCCGCCGTAAAAGAACGCTTGTACCAGCCCTCTTTCATGTTTAATTCCCTGCGGAAGGCATTGACAGTCTTACAGCTGAACAAATCCAATTGTTCATCGTCCACAAAAATGTTGATCCCGATCCAGTTTGGAGCGTTGAGTACTTTAGCAAAATACTCGGGATAACCATTCTTCCACCAACCTACCCTGGTTTTGTCGGGATAATAAACACCGGCAATATAACTACCCTGGAAACTTGGCCCGGAATAGAGCTCTTCAAAATTTGCCCGCTGCCCCATGGCTCCGTTACCAAGGCTGAAAAGACTTTCTGAGGACTTCACCCTATCCGGTTCGAATCCTTCTTCAATCAGGGACCATTCGCTGGGAATTATATAATCTTGATTCATTGTTCTATTATACTTTCAATAAATTTAAAATCGATTTCTGTAAAATCACTAAAAACATAATCGGCCTCGTAAAGCACGTTTTTATCTCCTATTCCAATTGACAACATCCCGGCATGATTAGCTGCCTGAACACCGGCTGTTGAATCTTCGAATACAATGCATTCAGAGGGTTCGATTCCCATTCTTTCAGCAGCGATCAGGAAGACTTCCGGATCGGGTTTAGCTTTGCTTACTTCGTTCCCGTCAACAATGGCCACAAACCAGTTCATTATACGTGTGGCTCTCAGAATGGTTTTGGCATTCTTACTGGCTGAACCTAATGAGAAGGGTATATTTTTCTTTCTCAGGAATTCAAGAAGTTCGATTACCCCGGGAAGAATCTCCTCCTGATTCATATCCTTTATATAGTTGAGATAATCGTTATTCTTTCTTTCCATACATTGTTCAAAGGATTGCTCGTCAAGGCTTTTATTTCCCCATGATAATATTTTTTGAAGTGACCTGACGCGGCTGACGCCCTTAAGCTGCTCGTTCATTTCCTCATCAAAATCAATCCCGAGGCTATTAGCCAGTTTTTTCCAGGCCAGATAATGGTATTTAGCTGTATCGACAATCACACCGTCCAAATCAAAAATAACACCTGCTTTACTCATGGGTTAACTGTACTACGTTATCATCAACCCTTAAAGACAATAATCCGGCCAGGACCATCGATACTCCACCGATCAGAAGAGCGTAAACAGGTTCGCTGTTGAAAAATTTCCCTACCAGGAATCCAAGAATGGAGGCTGCTACCAATTGAGGGATTACTATAAAGAAATTAAAGACTCCCATATAATATCCCATCTTATCGGCCGGAAGAGCTCCGGAAAGCATGGCATACGGCACAGAAAGAATACTGGCCCATGCTATTCCAACACCTAACATCGGTAAGATCTCAAGATTCAATTTCGTCGGTTCAGTGATGAAGTAAATTGAAGCCAGACCGATGCCTCCTGCCACAAGGGCGAGAAAGTGGGTAAATCGTCGACTGGTTCTCCTGGCCAGCACAGGAAGCAGAAAAGCTACAGCCGCTGCAATAATATTATAATTCGCAAACATCTCCCCAACCTGGTTTGCCCCCATGTTGTATGCTTCGGAGGTAGTGTCTGAAGTGTTGTAAATATGTTCTGTAACCGCCCCGGTCATATAAATCCACATGGAGAAAAGTGCGAACCATGAAAAAAATTGCACCCAGGCCAATTGTTTCATAACATGAGGCATAGTTTGAAAATCGTTCATAATGGTCACGAAGCCATTTTCTACCGATCCCTTACGCTGAAACCAACCTGAAATGATCAGGGCAAATCCACCCAGGGTGATCAATCCGAGAGTCAACACATAGAGATCCTTTTTAAGGTTGAAATGATAAACCGCATAAGACGCGATTAATCCTAATGTTAATACAATTAAACCCGTACGAAGATGACGTCCTCCATTCAATCTGAACCATGAGGCATCTCGAACCTCTGTAAACTCCTCTTTTTGTGCGTCGTCAAACTGCGCCATCTCCTCTGGAGAGTACTCCTTCGAGCGGACGACGGTCCATAAGACGGCCAACAGGAAAGCAACACCTCCGATATAAAAAGAAAATTTCACAGAATCGGGAATTATACCCTCAGCTGCCGTATTTGCCACTCCGAAATATGTTAGGATGAGAGGTAGTTTAGAAGCTACATACGCACCTATGCCGATAAAGAAGCTCTGCATGGCAAATCCCTTGGTCCGCTGATGATCAGGAAGGTTATCCCCAACAAATGCGCGAAACGGTTCCATAGAAACATTGATAGAGGCGTCCATGATCCAGAGCATTCCAGCGGCGAACCAAAGGAAAGGCGAGTTTGGCATGACGAATAAAGCAAGTGACGCCAGGATGGCACCAACAAGAAAGTACGGACGTCTTCTGCCAAGCTTAGGATGCCATGTCCGGTCACTGAAATAACCTATAATGGGCTGCACAATCAAACCTGTGAGCGGCGCAGCCACCCAAAGAATTGGAATGTCTTCAATATCCGCACCAAGTGTTTGAAATATCCGGCTGACGTTAGCATTCTGGAGGGCAAAACCCATCTGAATTCCTAAAAATCCAAAACTCATATTCCAGATTTCCCAGAATCCCAGTGTACGCTTTTGCATAATAGTATGTTTTAGTTGATACTATTTTGACAAGCGTTCAGGCTTATCAAAACTTATAGTGAGACGTGGAAATATAAGTTCTGACTGAAGGGTAAAGATATAAAAGATTTTAAATCCGCCAACAGAATTCAACACATTGTTGACTCTCTCTCAATCAGGTTGGTGGGTATGACCATGGTTTGATAAGGTACCTCCTCATCTTCATTCTCGATACGTTCGATTAGAAGTTCCGCTGCTTTTTCTCCAATGGTCTTGGCATTCTGACTCACCGTGGTAATGCTAGGCGTGGAATGGCGAGACAGGACTCCATCGGTGAAACCGATGATCTGCAAATCTTCCGGTATACGTTTCCCCATTTTCCTTCCCATCTTCATGGCCGTTACCGCATAGAGTTCGTTAACCGCTAGAATCCCGTCTATTTCAGGATGAGACAACAGAAATTCTTCTACAGTCTCCTCCAAAAGCTCCAGTCTATCCTCAAAATCATACTTATCCTTGATTCTCAAGATCAAATCTTCCTCTACCGATCTGCCTTCAGCCATTAAAGCGGAACGATATCCTTCTGTCCTCATTTTTCCCACACTTACATGATCCTCAGTGGTAATTATCCCAATGGTCTTACAACCGCAATCCAAAAGTTTTTCCGTTGCCTTGCGAGAAGCCTTCCTGTCATCTATGATCACCTTATCACATTCTATGCTTGCCGTAGCCCGGTCGAATAAAACCAAGGGCATTCCCTGGCTGATAGATTCAGTGAGATGATGAAAATCCTGCCTGAGCAAAGTTTCCTTGGACAACGACATGATAAATCCATCAATACTGCCATTGGCCAGGGTTTCCATGTTGATCACCTCATTATCGAACGACTCATTAGACAGGCCAACTATTACATTATAACCTCTCTCCAGGGCCTTTTGCTCGATTCCCAAAATAACCTTTGAAAAGAAATAATGAACGATTTCAGGGATTATTACCCCAAGGGTCTTTGTTTTCCGGTTCTTTAAGCTGAGAGCTATATTATTGGGTTTGTAATTGTATAACTTGGCAAAAGCCTGAACCTTTTGCTTGGTATCATCACTGATTTCGGCACTATCACGAAGGGCCTTTGAGACGGTCGAGACCGACACATCCAATTCCCTTGCGATTTGTTTTAAAGTTACCTTTCTTCTCATAGCGCCCAAGATCGACTTAGATGATAAAAGTCATGAAATTCTCAGTCATTTCTGTTGAATTTTGAGGATTCATCAAAAAGTTTTCAACACGAAAACGTTTGCGAAAATTATAATATAATATGTTAAGAAAATCTTAATCGATTTTTATATAGCTTTAACATCGAGAAGTGGAAATATAACAATTTAAATCAAACCAAATTACGAGTATTGTATGAAAACAATTTTGAAGCGAGTGACATTCCTGCTGATGTTGTTTCCAATAATATTATTGGGGCAGGCAACCGTAAGCGGGACCGTTACTGAACAAGCAACCACACAACCACTTCCAGGGGTAAACGTCATAATAAAAGGGACCACCCAGGGAACAGCTACTGATTTTGATGGGAACTATCAATTAGAGGTGAGCAATGGTAATGTTCTGGTCTTTTCCTTTGTTGGGTTTATAACCCAGGAGATCACGTATAACGGCCAGTCCAGGATCGACGTTCAGTTGGTTGAGGATGCAGCTCAACTTGAAGAGGTCGTTTTGATCGGTTACGGTTCTACAACCAAACAGGATGCGACCGGAGCTGTGGAAAAGGTATCTTCAGAAGAATTTAACAAGGGAGCGATTGTTAACCCTGAACAATTATTAGCGGGTAAATCTGCAGGTGTGCGAATTACACCTGGTGGTGGTGCTCCGGGACAAGGCGCTGAGATCAGGATTCGTGGTGGTGCTTCATTGAGTGCTACCAACAACCCGCTCATCGTGGTTGACGGATTGCCATTGGACGTTAATGGAGTGCAGGGAGTTCGTAACCCCTTGAATGCGATTAACCCTGACGATATTGAGGACTTTGTTGTCCTTAAAGACGCCTCGGCAACAGCCATTTACGGGTCGAGAGCATCGAACGGTGTTATCCTTATCACGACTAAAAAAGGTAAAACAGGCGCACCTTTTAAAGTGGAGTATGATCTTAAAACCTCCATTCAGCATGTGACAGACTATGTTGATGTTTTGGATGCCAATGAATTCAGGGCATTAGCAGAGACCGACCCTAACTA
>JBFKFP010000010.1:0-31888 GCA_041618535.1 Flavobacteriaceae bacterium | reverse complement strand
GTAAACTGGATAATGTCAGCATTCAGAATCAGTTAAAAGGAGTGGTGACAGATATAATTCACAGGGAGTCTGCGATGCTTTGCATAATTGACGCCGGGATCGAACTGGCGGTTGAAATCACATCAGAATCGAAAGAAAGGCTTAAATTGGAAAAAGGCACTGTAGTCTGGTGCCTCTTTAAATCGGTTGCTATTGATCTAGTGGTCTGACATAAGGATTATTTTCCTCGCCCCGGGGATGAATGTCAGGTTTCGGATATTCCTATTTCAAAATTTTTAAAGCATTAACAGGGAGGCTTCGGATATTTTCACCGTCGGTAAAGACAAAACGATTCCCGTTATTGATGATTCGTGCACTCCATCCATAGGGAAGAACCTGAATCTTTTCTGCTTTTGTCCAGACAATATTCATATCATCACCGGAATTATAACTTATAAAGAAACCTTGCTGATTCAGGTCGCCTTCAACATATCTGGTGAAAATTATAAACCGACTTTCGGGATCGATAAACGGACTGAATTCAGTTCCATTTTTACTGTTCAGCATCTCTAATCGATCTGTAATCATAAGTTGATTATCCTTAATCTTAGCCCGAACTATATCGCCTTTGTTGTCCGGAATGTGGAAATAGATATCTTCTGGTGTTGCCCAGTGAAAATAACCGCCATGAATCCCGGAACTCGCGGAAAGATCTTCAGCCGGTCCCCAAACATCATTCATTTGTCTAATCAGAAAAATCCGCTCACCCGTACTTTGTTTTTTTGAATAGATAATCGACTTCCCATCAGGGGATATACAACCGTTGTAGATGGAGTCAAGGGTCTTTACCCATAAATCTTCATTGTACAATCCATTTTGCTTTTCGGCCAGAAAACCCGTTTGATGATCCCAACCTGATGTTCGGGTAAAAAATATTCGTTGCTCGTCATCTGAGAACGAGATGACGTTCTCAGACCACTCCCGGGATGAGATCACTCCGGGGTAATAAATGGAATCAGAAGTGGTAAAGCTATCATCATAGATCAATTCACGCACCTGGGTTTCTATTTCTTCCTTATCCATGATTTTTCTGCGCACCGCCCAATCATTGAATGGGTTTACTGAATCATAAAGAAATGACCGGTCATTCATTATTTTTCCCTTGGTGCTGGTAAAAAATATTCGTTTCTCAAACCCTTCCCTGGTATAGAATGTTGAATCATATCCATGAACGGTATCACCGATAAAGGTGGCCCTGTAGGTTTTCCCTGCTTTGTTTAAATTATCTACCATGGTATAAAAGACTGTGCCTGTGGAGTCTATCCACTCGGTGACCTGGGTGCTGTCATTCTCAAAACGAACGCGCTCCACATCGAACTTGTCCATGTCCGGCTCGCGGTATCTTGCTCCCGTTTGAACGCCGCTGTCGTTGTAATCATAGATATATTCAATCATGGGCTTACCAAGCGAATCTAATTCCATCCAGCGATGGGGCCTGCCATCATTGAAGTAATAGGTCAGTCTTGATTTAAAAGGTTGGTCCTGATACTGTCTGGAAGGATGATAGAAATCTATTTTCTCGAGATGGATTAACCTGTTTTCTGATGGAGCTAAATTTTCTGCTTCCCCTTGACATCCGCTGAAATTTATAATTAAGACCAGAAAAATAAAACCGGTTACCGCCGTATTAATTCTCTTTTCTTCAATCACTTATTCTTAATTTTCAAAGTATTTTCTATCACTGTTTCCGGTTGACCATTAACCTTAAACTCAAAAATATCAGGCCGGCTGTAATGCCCGTTAGGATCGAAATCCAATTTACTTCTGCTGATATCATCAAGATCTAAAATTGCAGTCAGAATTCCATTAGAGTTAAATATGGGGCCTTCAATGACATGGCCTAAAGGAGATACGATGATGCTCCCTCCCGGACAAAGGATTTCAGGTTCATCTCTAACCAAATCAAGAAAATCTTCAGGATACATCGATTTTGTCATAAACTGGTTGCACCCAAGAACAAAACAGCGGCCTTCAAGGGCGATATGACGCATTGTGGCTATCCAGCCATCACGCGAATCGGCTGTAGGTGCAACGTATATCTGGACCCCTTTTTTGTACATGGCCATCCTGGCTTCCGGCATATAATTTTCCCAACAAATCAGGCCGCCCAAACGACCAATTTTGGTATCAAAACTCACCAATGACTCTCCGGAAGCTTCACCCCAGATCAGCCGCTCTGTTCCTGTAGGCTTGATCTTCCTGTGGACACCGAGCAAACCTCCTGAAGGTGAGATGTAAAGCATAGAACAGAACAGGCTTCCGTTGTTTTTTTGTTTTTCAGAGACTCCAATAATGAGATACGTATCCGTTATCTCAGAAATTTTTTCTAATCTTACCAGATCCTCGCTGTCCAGGTCAAGGCTTTGATCATGAAAACGGCGATAAAGGTCACGGCCATCCGCACTCCGACTTCCGATCTTGGCTCCGAAGTCGAAACCTCTCGGATAACCTGGAATAAAAGACTCGGGAAAAACCAGTAGATCATAGTTTTGGTCGGCATTTTGGCGAATGATATCCTCAATTTTTTCAAGGGTTTTCGACCTATTGAAAAAAACAGGGTGATCCTGGATTAATCCTACTTTGATCTTCATTATTGCTGTTGTTCTTTTTAAAAATTATTGAAGGACAGATTTGCGATTTTTTCGCCCAACTGATAATTATCACTCTTTAAGAGGAGGAGTTAAAGTAGTTTTGATCCTTGAAAAGTACAAAATACTTGAAGTTTGTGCGTCCTGAATTATCAGATATTAAAAAATCCTTCTCATGCGAATACTAAAATTTTTTCTCTTAATAGGGCTGTCCTGTTCATTGGTCAGGGCTCAACACAATGATTCCGCAAAGTTTGAGGAGTTTAATGAGCCTTATTTCAGAATCTCTATGGCCCTGGCCTACACCTTTCTGCCACAGGAAACACATCATGGCAGAGAAAACCTGATCTTACCAACAATTGCGCTCGATCTGGAATACTGGTTATCCCATAAATGGGGAGTCGGGCTTCACAATGATCTCGAGCTTATGATCTTCGAAGTAAAGGATGAAGGCAGTCTTTTTATTGAAAGGGAATATCCAGTTCTGCTTACTTTGGATCTTTTATTCAGGCCATATGCTGAATTGGTTATTTTCGCCGGTCCGGGCGTAGAATTGGAACCCTTAGAAAATTACTTTGTATTCCGTATTGGTGTAGAATATGAGATCCCATTCAGCAAGCATTGGGACGTTGCACCTATGATCTTTTATGATGCCAGGGAAGGCGCCTATAACACCCTTACCTTAGGTCTTGGAATGGGCTACAGATTATAATAGCTTCGCATCACCAGATCTGTGTAAAAATCAAGTTTTAAAGATCTTATCCTTACCTCCCGGGATAATTTTCCGAACGCGGGTTTTATTGAATACCGAGAATTCCATGACCCACATTTTTCCCTGATCATCGATCAGTCCGCCACATGGTGACCAACCTACATGTGATTTATAAACAGTCTCTAAAGTGCCATCCGGACTTATCCGCTTAACCTTTCTTGCACCATATGCGGCGGTGTAGATGTTCATGCTTTTATCTGTCCAAACACCCATCAGGTAATGTCGGTCGTTGACATCCCCATGATTCGGTGCTTTATCATGAAGCAGGTCGGAAATAATTTTAACCCTTCCTTCCGAATTTACTGATTTGAGCGTAAGATGATCTATCAGTAAAACTTCTTGATGAGGTTTGCTCCAGAATACCCACCTGATATCGTTAAATGACTCATCAGAGTAATTCAATTTATCGCCCTGATCAGATTGGATCTTGAGAAATTCTTTGTCCCCCGATTTAACGGGAAAATATGAATTGCCATCCGAATCCCGAACAAGGGTATTATTGACAGGAAATCCTCTTGTTGGCGGAATGGTTTGGGATAGTTCCCCTTCCTGATCCAGGCACCAGACATAATAGGTCCATTCATCGGTCTCTTCACCTTCATACCAAACATGCTCACCATACAAATTGTCGTTTTCATCAATATGAAGCTGGTGTGTATGAACATCCTTGACGGCAATTGAGAGTTCACCTTCAGCAGAGATCTTCCAGACATGAACAAGATCTGTGTAGAATACATTCCCTTTTGAATCCATGACAATTCCCACTCCCGGATGAGCGCTTATCGATAGGAATGCGAATGATGAAATTAAAAATAGACAGATGGCTTTTGAGGATCTCATGACCCTAAGTTAAAGTTTCCCGGACTTTTTTAAACCCAATTCACAAAACTTTAATAGTCTTAATTAGAGTTCACTGAAGCTGTAAGTCCTGGTCCATGAATCCGATTTACCCGGCTGTAGGTTTATCTCGCGGAAGAGCTCCGGACTGATTACATGGGCACATCCCCACAAGTTGATCTTGCTGGTGTTATAATCACATGTTTCAGATAAACTCAGACCCAATTCTTTATGCTGAATTTCCCAGGAGGCAGGGACAGCTCTATTGCCGTTGATAAGACTGATAAAGAACGCCTCTTTCGGGGTACACTCAAATCCGATACTACTATCATTAATCTTCATGCAATCATCAGGATTGACGAATTCATCAAAGGAAGACTGGTCCAGGGTAAAAGGGAAAATTAGCTCATAATTGCTATCGATGAGCGTGTTTCCCAAAGACATGAAATTATGACCATACTCAGTTGTCTGAATAGGTTTTATCCCGGTATTTGAGAGCTCATATTTTAAGCTAAAACCGTCTTCTTCAAGCTGAATCAACTTGGAAAGCTCATAAGCATAACCGTTATGGTTTTTAGAAATACATCGGATGATTATCTCCTTTCCATCGCTGTTGACCTCAAATTTAGCCGGCTCTATTTCATGAGGTCTGAAGAATTCATAATCAGGATGTTCTTTTTTTAGAAGACCTATGCCTATTTTTTGAAACTGCTCACCTAATCCGATTTCATCAAAACCAATAGGTTGATCAATCCCGAACTCATTGTAAAAACCCCGGCCATAGGTGTTCAGATCTGAGGCGTCTGTACGTTCAATCGAAGCAAATTCCTGCCCTTTAAATTTTACCGATGTGATCTTCCCGGTCCAATCAAACCTTGAAAACCCATAGCCTTCGTGAGGCCGGTCAAGTGATAGTTCTATGGAATCATTTTTTATTGAAATGGGCATGTTCCCTGTAATTGTTATTGCGGCGCAAAAGATGTTTAAAAGCAAATATATAAATAAGAAAAAAGCATTCTTTTATTTAATTCCGACTTTGTTTATGCGCTTCGATATACTTATAGTTTTCACTTATGACTGAATAGGGAATTATTTAATAATTGCCGAGGTTAAGAGGTGATATTGACGTAAATTTAGGTTTACAAAAAAATATTTAAAACCAAAAGATAAGAAATGGAAAACAGCATGCATTCAACTAAATCTCACACGATGAATGGAGAAAGCAAATGCCCGTTCGCAAGTGGCATTTTGAAACACAGTGCTGGAGGAGGAACTTCAAACCGCGATTGGTGGCCAAACCAGTTGAACCTGAACATCCTTCGTCAGCATTCTTCTTTAGCAGATCCGATGGATGAGGATTTTGACTATGCGGAAGAATTTAAATCTCTCGATCTTGAGGCGGTGAAAAAAGATCTGACCGAACTGATGACAGACTCCAAGGACTGGTGGCCGGCAGACTATGGTCATTACGGGCCATTTTTTATAAGGATGGCATGGCATAGCGCCGGAACTTACCGGGTGGCTGATGGCCGAGGTGGAGGAGGGACAGGCGCTCAAAGATTCGCCCCTCTTAACAGCTGGCCCGACAACGCTAACCTTGATAAAGCGCGATTATTGCTTTGGCCTATAAAGCAAAAATACGGGCGCAAGCTGTCATGGGCAGACCTTATGATCCTGGCTGGTAATGTGGCCCATGAGTCAATGGGTCTTCCGATGTACGGGTTTGCCGGTGGTCGAGAAGATATCTGGCAACCGGAAGAAGATATTTATTGGGGCTCTGAAAAAGAGTGGCTCGATAACAAGAACCGATACAACGAAAAGGGTGAACTTGAGAACCAACTGGGAGCAGCTCATATGGGACTTATATACGTGAACCCGGAAGGACATAACGCTAATCATGATCCTGTGGATGCCGCGCATTATATTCGTGAGACCTTCGGAAGGATGGCTATGAATGATTATGAGACTGTCGCCCTTATTGCAGGAGGACATACTTTTGGAAAAACACACGGGGCTGCCAGCGATGCTGAATATCTGGAAGCAGAACCAGCAGGAGCTCCAATCGAGATGCAGGGTCTGGGATGGAAGAGCAATTTTGGAACAGGTGTGGGTAATGATACCATTACAAGCGGACTGGAAGGTGCCTGGACAGACACACCAACCCAGTGGAGTCATAAATACCTAGAGAACCTGTTCAATTACGAATGGGAATTGACAAAAAGCCCTGCCGGTGCATGGCAGTATAAGCCCAAGGATGGGGCAGGAGCTGGAACAGTGCCAGATGCGCATGATCCGGACAAAAAGAATGATCCGTTTATGCTGGTGACCGACCTTTCATTACGAATGGATCCTGAATATGAAAAGATCTCAAGGCATTTCCTGGAGAACCCTGAGGAATTTAAGGAAGCATATCAGAAAGCCTGGTTCAAGCTAACTCACCGTGATATGGGACCAAAATCTCGCTATCTCGGATCGGAGGTGCCAGCCGAAGACCTGATCTGGCAAGACCCGATCCCTGCTGTGGATCATGAGCTGGTGAACGAAAGTGATATAGCTGACCTCAAATCAAAAATCCTGAACTCAGGACTGTCCGTTTCAGAATTGGTTTCAACAGCATGGGCTGCGGCTTCTACCTATCGCGACTCAGACAAGCGCGGAGGAGCCAACGGTGGCCGCATTCGATTAGAGCCACAGAGAAACTGGGAGGTCAACAATCCGGACCAGCTGTCAAAAGTGCTTGATGTTTACGAGGGAATACAGGATGATTTCAATGCTTCACAGGCTGGAAACAAGAAAGTATCTCTGGCAGACCTCGTAGTGCTTGGAGGATGCGCCGGGGTCGAGAATGCAGCCAAGAATGCTGGTCATGTAATAAGTGTACCATTTACGCCCGGCAGGATGGATGCTTCGGCAGAGCAGACCGAAACAGAGTCTTTTGCCTATCTTGAACCGCTGGCAGATGGATTCAGGAACTATAAAAAAGGCAAATATGAGAGCTCTACAGAAGAAATGCTTGTAGATAAGGCGCAGCTACTTACCTTAACTGCCCCAGAAATGACCGTTCTTCTGGGTGGTATGCGTGTTCTGGGTACAAATTTTGACGGATCTAAACATGGTGTCTTTACCGAGCGTCCACGTACCCTGACTAACGATTTCTTTGTAAATCTGTTGGATATGGATACTGAATGGAAGGCGATCTCTGACGATCAGGAAACCTTTGAAGGTCGGGATCGAACTAGCGGAGCTTTAAAATGGACTGGAACAAGGGTTGATCTCATCTTTGGATCTAACTCTGAACTGCGAGCCCTTGCAGAGGTTTATGCCTGTTCTGACAGTGATAAGAAGTTTATTAAAGATTTCGTTGCTGCATGGAATAAGGTGATGAACCTTGACCGATTTGAATTGAAATAGATTTTTCTCAAAACAATAGAAAGGCAGCCGAACGGCTGCCTTTTTAGTTTGCAGATTTAATATATTCAGGCACCATTCCCAAACATTATAAGGATGGCTTCTGTAGCTTCACCGCTCTCATTCCACCATTTGTGATTGACATTGGCCGGTATAAAGATGGTGTTCCCTTCAGATAATGATACCCGAGTTCCACCCACCTCACCTTCGGTGGTTCCTTTAATAGCAACTATCATCATAGGAAAAGGGGCGGCCTGTTCGCGTGCGTCATCCCTGACGCGCTCTTCAGGTAAAACCCTGTACCAGGCTGTTCGTAACCCGGGTTCATAATAAAAGACCGTAAAATTCGATCCATGAGCGCGCCTTGTGGTTCCCTCCCCAAATGGAATGATCTCAGGAAAACCGCGCGTCCAGAAATGAAAGGAAAAAGGATTGATCTTACCATATTCCTCCATACTGGGTTCAAAACCTTCCATCATCTTAATACTCATAGGGGTATAGTCCCCGGTAAAGGCTTTGCCCTGGGCAGTTAATGCATTGATCTTTCCTTCATGAATAGCTTTAAGGGTCTCCGTTTCAATATTATAAATAAATGTTGGTTTGGCAGGTTGCCCCTTTTTCAGAATAACTTCCCATGTCTCATCTATTTGCTTTCCCGTTACATCTACAGACCAGGTTCCCATGCCCTCTATCTCGATGCCAAAAGACATGGGCTGTGAGGCAAAACGATCCATCCTGTAATCTTCAACATAAGACCTTATTATTTCAGAAACCTCATCCTGAACACTTGACTGGGCCGTGATTAATCCTGAGACAGATAGACCGATAAAAAGAAGTAAAGTGGTTTTTAAAGTTTTCATTTGATCGATGTTTTAATTTTACGTTTTATTTTTAGTGTGCTTCAGAAAGCAATCAACTGTCGACAAAGGAATGTGATTGGAACTAAAAACACCAATAATAAAAGAAGCTTGTGGAGAATGACCACTTATTTGGGGTTAACGGACAGGCTTTTCATTACAGACTTCACAAAACGTCGTGACACAGGAATTTCATCTGTATAATTCTTCAACTTCAACTGGAGGCTCCTGCTGGATTTTTTCTCGATGGAAAAATGGGTTGGATTGATCAGATACTGCCGATGACAGCGAATTATAGGGGAAAGTTTATTAACCAATTGTGACTCTGCATTCCTAAGGCTCGACCTAAGAACAATTTTTTTTCTTTCTTCCCCGGAATAATAGTGTACATCAACATAATTATCATCGCTGGAGATATAAAGGATATCATTTAATCTGAGTTCGACAATTTTGCCGCTTTCCGTGGTTAACTCTGTATATTCATTACCCAATAAGGATGTTATTCGCCTTCTGTTCAAATATTGCCAGAGCCCCAGGACGAAAAAACATACCGTAAAACTGATCACCAGGGTCCTCCCCAGAACGAGAATAAAGTCGGTCCAGCTAAATTCAAGGAAACTGCTCCAGAAACTCTTATAAAGGAAATTCATGGCCGCTATAAAAACAAAGACCATCATATACCAGATAATGGCTTTTCCCAGCGTCCAATTTTTAAATATCCCGGGTAGAATTGCCGGTATGATTATTTCCATAAATAGAACTGAAAGTATGAAGAGCACTCCCAAACCTATGATGACAAGGTCTAAGTACCATTGACCTGTATCCGTTTTTATTCCGAAGGGATTGTAAACCAGAATGAACAGGCTTGCAGACATCCCGATAAGAATCAAGAGGAGCAGATTCTTCTTGTTTCTTTTTGGACGAGGGAAGGGTGTGTAAAGAAAATCTGTTAGTCTCATCGGCTTATGCCTGCTGACATTTATGATCTAAAGATATAAAATTGGCAGATACCGATTTCTCGGGAAGCGTTTATCAACGTGCACTGACGCAGAGACTCCGGTTTGTCAATTTTTCATATCTCAGATCTGAATCTCCCTTGCTGCCCGTTTAAACAGCAGGCCTGAAATTAAGAATAACAGGGCAAAAAAGCTGGATAGCACGAATACACCAAAAATACCGGGAGACCAGGAGATTTCTGATGGCGGCCAAATTAAAAGGGCAATCACCGGAACGAGTAATTGAACAACTGTTACTGCAAATAAGGTCCTGGCCATTCCTTTCGCCTTGAATTTAACCATCAGGGAACCTGTAATACCTACCGCGAAAGTAGCAAGATAAAGAAGGTTGGCATCCTGGCCCTCATTCCCGATTATCCCAACTGCGCCATTCACCCAAAAAAGTAAAAATGCCCCCAAAAGTGCGAGCCCCAAAGCCCAGCGGTAGACTGCGGTTTTAGCCTTAAGGGCTATAAATTCATAAGACAATGCCAACACAGATAATGCGGCTCCCATGATGACAAAGTCTGATGGTTTCCAATTCACTTCATCACTGAATTGCATGGCGATCAATGGAATGGACAGCAGCCCGATTATAACAAGCCCCCAGACAATTAATCTTTTATTTATTGATTTCATAAGATATTGATATTTAAATTATTAATATCCATTAAATGATTTATTAGTTTAGATATTGGCAAGCAACTTCTCTATGGCTTCTATGTGCTGACGAAAGGCATTTTTCCCATCTTCTGTTGCATAATATTTAGTGTTGGGTTTACGATTTACAAAGGCTTTTTTAAAGACCACGTATTCTCGTTTTTCCAGGGCCTTAAGATGGCTGGCCAGGTTGCCATCGGTAACATCCAACAGATTCTTTAAACTGTTGAAATCGAGAAAATCATTGACATACAGAGCCGACATAATCCCAAGCCGGATCTTGTTTTCAAAGGCTTTATCCAGGTTGTCAAGCAGTTTTTTCATGCTTTGGTCTTACCGAACATTATTACTCCGTAAAGAATATGACACAAGCCAAATCCAAATGTCCATAGAACTAATCCGTATTCAACAAAATAAAATGCTACCAGACCTGTAAAAATCAACATCAATCCAAGACCCCGAATGGCTTTAATGGTGTACTGGCTTGCATTTACAAGGGCAAGGCCATGAAAGATGAGTGTCATGGGGGCCAGAAGGGCGATATATCCGCGGGTGAGAAGAATAAGGCAAAGGATTCCCCCTGTGACCAACGGAATTCCAAGATTGATCAGCAGCCGCTTCGATTGAATATCCCAGATTGGCTGATTGTTTCGTCTAGATTCATGCGATGTTATAAGCAGAGCTGATAAGATAGCTGCAACCAGAGTAACCGATCCAATTGATATCAGGGGAGTCAGGAAATCTTCGGAGATCTCAATTGCCGAATAGCTCAGCGGCCCCAGGCTGCGGTAGACATAGATATGTGCCAAGTAGGCGCCCGCGAGAGCAATGATACCTACCACTATACCCGAAATGCCGCTCAGGGAGATAAAGCGTGATGAACGCGTCATCATGTCTTTGATATCCCTGAGATCAGATTTAAGTCGTTCTTCCATATAAAAGTACTTTGAAATACAAAGTAAATAAAAATAATTTAATCAGGGATAAAAATTCAGGGAATATTAGTTCTCTTTATAAAATCGGTGATATATAAAAGCAGCTATGGTTCCAACCCCAGAAAAAATGGCAAGCATCCAAAAAACATATTGATGGCCAGTAATGCCCGGAGAGTTATCAAGCAGATAGCCCATTGCCGGTCCTGCAAAAATGTCGGGGGTATAACCGATTAAGGAGATCAGGCCAACCGCAGTCCCTGTGAGTACAATCGGGATCTTCCCACGTTCCATCACCGCAAAATATAGCGAGCGTGCAGCATATACACCGATGGCAACTATCAGGATTGACAATAAAAAGAGCAGGGGACTGTTAGCTTTGACAATTCCTGATGCAAATAGCACAGCCCCGATCAGGGAGACCAAAAAGCTAATCAACAACCAAATTGTAATACGCGTTCGGTCGGCAATAATTCCGATAACCACACCCACCACAGGTCTTAAAAACAGCAAGAAAGTTCCCACTTTAGCCGAATCTACCTGGTCATATAGCATAATATCCCGTGCGTAAAGAGAGAATACATCGGTAATTTTGTATCCTACATATGCACATAGTATGATTATCATCAGTAGCCAGACTGAAGGAAGAAGCAGGACTGCTTTTATCTCTGAAATTGAGATCTTATCAATAACGATAGCCTTCTCGGTTTTCCGATCCAGTTTCATAAAAAACCAAACGAGTACCCCAACCATCGCCACAAGGGCAGAAGAAACCAAGATAACCTGCCTGAAAGCATCTTTTGATTCCTGAATTGACAATTCTGAAATATCGGCCCTGGCAAACCAGGAAAAGATATACACGCCCATTACTCCAAACAAGGCACCAACCAATCCGCGACCACCGTCCAGAAAGCCAAAGGCTTTTCCCTGTGATTTAGGTCCACCCCAAACCCGTGTAGCCTTGATCATGGGAGCCCAGAAAAGAAATATGGTAGTGAAACCCCAGAAACCATATAGGATTTTTAAAGTCAAATAAGACGGATAATCAGCAAATATGATCCCGCCTAAAGCAGTCAACCAAAGAGCAACTGAGATCAATTTTCGGGGAGCAAACCTGTCTGCAATAGGGCCGCCAAACAAATAAGATGCTAAGGCGACGGAACCATAAACCGAAAAGCAGATGCCTAATTCAAAATTATTGATGCCGAAGGTATCAAGGACGGTAGGTCTGAACACCCTGGCCAATACAAAGGGCAGAATGAAAACCGATTCACCCGCTAAAATAAGAAGGAGAAGAAAATGCCAGGGCGGGTTTTCCCGATTCATATTAAACGGTTCTATTGGTTTTTTGACAGGGCGATAGCCAATTTGCCACCGAGCCAGGCCATGGGTAAGTATGCCAGTAAAATATCAACAACCGCGAACCATTCAGGACCCGGGAGCATGATGTTGACCCAGATCCCTCCCAGGAGAAACAGTACGCCTGTAACAAAGGCAAACAGCATTTTCCGCCTAACCGCTATCAGTCCGGCGATAACAGCCCCTGATAGGGTTCCAATTGCATGAGCGAGAAAGGGAAAAATAAAATATTTGAATTCAAGGGAGGGCAGAACATCAGCATAGGCTTCCATATCGGACGGATCGATCCCTTCCAGAGGAAATACAACATGACCCAGCTGTACAAACAGCATGTTTATTATAGCTCCGCCAAACCAACCTATTATGATAGCGAACACCTGCCTTAGAACGTTATAACGGGAAGTAGATTTTTTCATTTTTGCTTGCTTTAGGTTTATGGCCCTCCATCTAAATATTAGCCAGTTGGATTCTTATATCCATAAAGTAAGTTAAGAAATTTAGCAGAAGCCATTTTTCATTTTATGAATCATTCCGGAAGAAAATCTCCCATAAGGTTCCATTCCATGGCATTGCCCCATCCAAAACCGTGATCACTGGTGTTGAGCTCTGCGTGTAATTCAGAAACATGATGGTGACCAAAACTGAGCAGGGCCAGAATTCTTCCTGGCCTGAGATGTTCGCTAGCCCAACTGAGTGGAGAGTTTCCATTTGAATCCCGCAATTCCTTATCGGCCCCATTTTCAAGAAGGAATTTTATGGTCTTTTCATCTGCATAAGCGGCTGCCCGGTGAAGTGGCGACTCGCCTTTTGTTCGCACATCACGCATAAAAGCCCCGGTTTCAACTCCGGGAACAGTGGTCGCATTTACATCAGCCCCTTTTTGAACCAGTAATTTTACCACATAGAAGTAATAGGGTCGTCCTGCTTTAGAAAGTGCATTGTGAAGTGGTGTTTCCTCGGTCTTTTCCACCTTATGGTTGACATTCGCTCCATGGTTGATGAGAAAATCACAGATCTTCCAATGTCCGAAAAAGGCAGCATTCCCCAACTCATCATTGATATTTATACTTTCAAGGCCGAGACCTTTTTCGATCACCGCTCTCAGGCCGGTAACATCATTGTAATATACCAGCCATTGCAGAGGCTTGACAGTGCCTGTATTCAACAATTGCTCATTATCAGGCCGATTTAACAACTCTATGATAAAATCGGTCCTTCCTCTGGCTATATACGTGAGTAGGGTGGAGTTATCCATATGTTTTAAATTTAATCTGTTTAACAATTAAACTCTGAGTCAGAACTTCATATCTATCTCGAAGTATTTTAAAACCCTCAAAGCCCTTAAGGTATTCCATCTGCTCGGTTTACCGGCTAATTCCATCTGAAAATGGAATTTTCCCGGATAATGGGAGTTCAGGTTCCAATAGCCATTCTTCCTCTTCTTTTTCAACAACTGTTTAATAGCCGGAATAAGCCGATCATCCCATATCGCCCGGCTCATGGCAAAATAGTCCAGAGCGCGTAAAATATCATAGTGCCACCTGCATGGAAATCTGAATTTCAGGAATTCCTTGTTGATTACCTCTCCTGTTTTATCAGAGCGGAACAACTGGTGTAACAGGATAAATTCCTCACCGGATTGTTTCATCTTCCTCAGTTCATTTTCCCTGTATTTATAACCGCTAAGCAAATATTGATGTATGCCTTCCAGAACGCTAAGTGTGGAATGCAGTGAACTGTGATTAGCTCCGGAACGGTTTGATCTGCAATTAAACCCGCCATCAGCCATTCTCTGGCTAAGCATGAAATCAACAATCGATTCGAGGTCTTGCTGTGCGGTTTTGAAATAACTTGAATAATTCAGAAACATCCCATTCACACAAACATCAGACAAATGCCTGTCTCCGAAAGGCCCGATACCGCCATCAGGGCTCTTTTCTTCCCTTAAAATAAAATCAACAGATTCGATAAGAAGAGGATGTTGTTCTGAAACTCCCAGATTTTTCAAGTCTAGCAATGTATAATGTGAAGAGATCCATTTTGGCTGGTAGAAACCTTTTCCCCAATGACCCTTTTTCTGGCGATATTTCAGAAAGGCGGCTCCCCAGCCTTCCGAAGCGATTCTTTTCTTAAGATCGCTGCGTTCCAAACCAAGCAGATCTCTGTGCACCTGGTATTGGATGGAGACATCACCTTCAAGCAACCAGTCTTTCAGGGAATTGAATTGCATCAGAAAAGAATTAGAACCTTAAATTACTGAATTAAAATGAACCCCAGCCGTCTGGTTGAACAATAAACATCATTCAGTTATCGGGCTACCACTGGTTTCAAATGTCAATAATTTGTAACTTATAAGATTAATTTAAACTCATGAATTATTTTGTCGATCGCGGGTCAATAGTCAGAAAGATCTGGGGAAAAAGCGACACCATTCTGTTTATTTTTGCAGGTGCCTCTGCGGAATTTGCTTTAAACAAGGCTGTAGACTGGTTGTATTATACAGGTGTTTTACCATCTGATCCCCTCGGCAGGTTATTCTCAACCGTAAAATATGCCAGAAAAATTGTTTTTGCTCCCCGGGATGAAGCTGAGGAAGCTATCCGGACCTTAAAAACTATTCACGCGTCGCTTGAAAAAAGCCGGGGTTATGCCATCCCGGAATGGGCCTACAGGGATGTATTGTACATGCTTATTGACTATTCGATATCAGCCTTCGAATTACTGGAACGGAAATTATCTGTACCAGAGAAGGAAGAAGTATATGATGTATTCTTCAGGGTAGGCGACGGGATGGGACTGATCCATCTTCCGAATGATTATAATAGCTGGATGATCTCGAGGGAGGAACATCTTAAAAGAGACCTCGCATTTAGCGAATTCAGCAGAGACCTCTTCAAACAATACCGGGTTCATCTGGGTTCAGTGCGGTTCAAAATACTGATTGAAGCCCAGAAGCTCGTTGTTCCGGCTTTGGTAGTCAGACTATTAAAATTCAAAAGAATTAAATGGATCAAACCTGCAATTCCCATTTACAAGGCGGCAAGGAAGATTGGGTTGAGCCATGTCGTTAAACAGATACTGTTACCATCAGATTATAAGGAAGAAATAAGTAAACTGGATGTCGTGTAATGATTCTTCTACGCTCAGCAACCTTATAGCATAGACTTTAACTGCCTGAAAACTGCCAGGTTGGATGCCGCTTTCAATGACTCGGTGAAGATATCCAGGCTGATATCCTCCACCATGTCATCTTTGTAGACTATTGTCATGCCTGACATCTCACAGACTCCGAATTTGGTGTTGATAAGCTCCGGGTTCAATTCAGCAGGGGATTCCGCCGCCCTAGGGAATATATATACCCTGAACTGACCGTCAACTACCTTGAAAAGAAGAACGTAAGGGACAAAGTCTTTCCAGTAAGTATTAAGCCTGTCTATGGCTTCCCATGTCTTGGAGGCCACATCTTCCTTGTCCCTTCCTTCAATTACCAGAACTCCGGCCGGATAATCTTTTACTTCACCAATCATAACCTTGGCGTAATTCATGACCGCCACTCCAAAATCCATAATCGGCAAGTGGCATTCGAATAATTGAAAATGAAAATGCCGGGAAGATGCTCCTGCATTGGTTGAGTTAAAGGTAAGGTTATAGTCGCCTCGACCCTCCACATGAGCAAGCTTCCATATGATCTCGAGGGCTTTTAAGATATCTTCCTTATTGCTGATGAGCTGGAAGGGATGATAGCCTTCCTTTTTCAACTTAACAAGCACTGTATGGTTGCGTTCATACGGCCTCGGATTGGGATACAGTTTCCAATCGCTTCCCAGCCGGATGCCATCCTCTTCATCGGGCATATTTTCCTCGCAGAGAAAACATCCTTTTTTGCCGGTTTTCAGCAATCCACGTTTAGCAGGATCTCTCTTTGGATTGACCTGGCAAATAAACTCATTATTGGGATCAATATTGAGATAATGGATCCCGGAGCCGTTTACTCCCGACTTAAAATAGTCATGTACAATCCCTGCTTCGATCTGCTGATCGATCAGGGCCTCAATTTGTTCGGATAAAAGATCCACGGACTGGTTGATCGTTAACATCACTGGTTATTGGCAGATTAATAATCGGATGCAAATATACTGAATTCCATTAGCTTAATCGGTCTTTATACCCTTGAGAATAACACTGGTCAGCCCCCTGAAAAAGCTTCAAGGTCATCTATATGGTAAGCTTTGTTGAAATCGTCTTCACCTATGGCACCACCCTCACTGGAGTCATAATCCATGAGAATCTTCCATCTGCCCGCTTCTTTCCTGAATAAAACATGGAATTGCCCGTAATAGGACTGTTCTTTGTCTTGAGAAACTCTGGTAAGTTTATAGACTCCTCGTTCACTGGCAACAGAATCATTATTGATTCGCTCGAAAAAACGGAGTTCAATCTTATTAGAAATATGATTGTCTTTTGCGTTTTGGAACATGAGCTTATAATTATCGATATAGCTCTTATAGTCTGAAATACGGCTACCTCCGGAAATTCGAACTAGCTCTTCAGAATGAATCTCTGCCATCAGGGTGTAATCAAGCTGCTCGAAGGCCAAGTAGAATTTATTCCAAAGCTCGTTGATAGCTTCTAAATTTTCCCTGGATTGTGCCAGTACCTGGATGGTACCGAGAATCGTGAACAGGACAATTAAAATCAACTTTTTCATTTTCTCCAATGTTTGATACCATAAGAGAAAGTCTTAAGGTTAACGCTTTATGACCTTCTTAGAACCGGATTTACCCTCATAGGTATATTTCAGAAAATATATTCCATCAGGGTAATTCTGAAAATCTATTTCGACCTGATTTTCGTAGATAACACCCCGATTTCGCTTAACCATACGCCCCTCTTCTGAAAATATCTCGATGGAAAGTTCAGAAACGGAAGGATCTGTAAGGACAATTTTTACTTTACCGGTTGTAGGATTTGGATATAAAAAAGATTCAACCAATTCATCCGGATTATTCAGGGATAAAGCACTTTCCTGGTATACCCTAATGTAGTCAACTTCCATAGCACTCTGGGTAAATGACGGATCTATGTTGGGTAAAATGGCCACATTGAAAATAAAATATTGCTCATCATCGAATGGCCATGTATTACTGTCCTTTACCGCTGGATCATATATAAAATGAGTAACACCATCAACCTGGAAGGTCAGCTCGTCCGGGGTCCATTCCAGGCTGTAAACATGAAAGGCTGTTGAGGCGGTTGCAATGGTCTGGCCTCCCACGTTAACCGTATTTCCAAAACTGGAAGGTGTGTGAGTTGCACTCGATACATAATTCTGATTGTCTCCCCAGTGTTCCATGATATCGATCTCGCCGCAATCAGGCCAGGGAGTGGTCCCAAAGCCTTCTGTCTGCCAGTAAGCCCCAGGTTCATTAATATTTTTTCCCAACATCCAGAGCGCCGGCCAGGTACCTACGCCGGTTGGAAGTTTAGCCCTAATCTCAACCCTTCCATAGGTAAAAGTGTATTTTGAGTTCAATCGAGCCGAGGTATAATTCTTGGTTTCACCCTGGTCAGTAAATGTTTCTTTTTTTGCAATAATTTTCAGCACACCGTTTTCAACTACAGAATTGTCAATTCTGTCTGTGTAGTGCTGAATCTCCCCATTATACCAGCTTACGCCATTTGGAAGCAGGGTTTGATGAAACCATTTCCCCGGATCTACCGGTCCATCCAGGTCGAATTCATCTGACCAAACCAGTGTATCGTAAACCGGACCGTCATTCGTGCCCTCATAATAATCGATATCATCTAAATAGGCCAGTACCAGGTCATTGTTGCCTTCACCATTTACCTGTATTACAACCCTGTTAAAATCTGTTCTTTGAACAGGCGGCGGAGAACCCGGATCGAGGTTGATATAACTGTCAAACTCGAAGTTGAAAGTTACGGTCTGCCATTCATCCAGGGTTATGGATTTAATGATCTCGGATTGGGTAAGCCATGGTTGTGCCACAGTCCCGTCCTGTAATTTGAGTGAAACCTGGTTGGGTTGGTTACCGGTTAAGCCGGATGACGGAACGTAGATCTTCAATGAGAATTCCTGCTGGACCGTCAGATCGAAATTAGTCCCTACGTCAAATCGGACATTGGCAAAGGTTCCGCCGGTGTCATTATACTGAAGTACGGTGGGCGAGGTATTGATTCCCGTCTGGTACGGATTGCTGAAGGAAGTATTTATTCCGCAGTCATCACCAGCCCAGGTGGTGATTGTACCGCCTCCCTCAAAATCATCAGTAACGACCTGTTGTGCAAAACTGCAGGAGGTTGTTAATGTAAGACTACAAAATAAGACGAAAAACCGGCAGTAATTTTTTATATGATTCATGCAATTTTTATCTGTGATTTAATTCAGAAAAGTCAAAGATACAAAAGTCGGCGGTCACTGCACCTTTATTTTGGATCGAGACTCATGACATGATCGTAGGCTTCATTCAGCAACCTAACCACATTTGCCTGGTTATTCAGCATCTTATCTGAGATCAGGATATACCCTTGCATTACAGAATTATACGCTTTGAAAAGTTCAGTGTTATAGTGCTCCAGGTAGGCTTTCTGTCGACTTTTTGAAAACCGTATCCCGATCTGCCCATCTTTATTCAGCATGGAGAACATATGACCATTGGCAGTTGTGCTTGGAACCGATTTTCCTTTGCGTTCGAAACGCGGACACCGGGCAATTAGATCATTGTAGATTTTTAATTTTTCTTCCCACATTAGAACAGAATAACTTGATATTCATTTAACCCGCTTATTCAGACTTTTAAATCCATATAATGCTTGTTAAAATCACTCTTTTTCAAAACGATTGTTAGAATTCTTGAACGATAATTATTAAGGAATGCTGGCATTTATTCCAACAATACTTACTACGTCCTGATTATAGTCGAGGTCTACACCGGTCAGGCCTTTTTGATCATAATCAACCATCTTCAGGACATATCGCATAGCCTCCTTGCGTGCGAGGTCCTTTTCATTCCCCTTGATCACCACCCAGGGAGAGATCTCGGTTCCTGTATTTTCGAACATCAGCTCCTTATACCTGGTAAAATCATCCCATTTGAGTTGAGCCTGCATATCAACCGTGCTAAGCTTCCAGCTGATCAGGGGATTGGAACGGCGTTCAGTGAGTCGCTCATTCTGTTCGTCCTTGTCTATCGAAAACCAGAGCTTAAATAACAGCATCCCGTCCTCGATAAGCATTTCTTCAAATTGGACCACCTGTTTGATAAAGAGCCTGTACTGATCTTCCGAGCAGAATCCCATGACTGGCTCAACCACAGCCCTGTTATACCAGCTTCGGTCAAAGAATACTATCTCTCCCGGGCTTGGGAAGTGGTTGATATAGCGCTGGAAATACCATTGACCTCTTTCGGCATCAGTGGGTTTGTTGAGCGCCACAACCCGGTAATGTCTCGGATTTATAAACCGGATAAAACGCATAATAGCGCCACCTTTACCCGCGCTGTCCCTGCCTTCGCATATAATTATTAATCGTTTCCCGGTCTCGATCAGCCAGTTCTGCATCCTGACCATCTCGGTTTGAAGCTGGATGTATTCAGGATCCTCCTCTATAGCATGTAAGTGCATATCCTCAAAATGTAGTAATTCACGCCACTAACCATTAAAACAGGTTTTAAAAAGCGGCTCAATTCTATTAAAACGGTATAAAAAGTTACGGATTTTTAAAGGAACTAAGTGGATTTAAGAATGAAATATTGAGACGGAGAACATTGTAATTACCCCCTAAAATACTACCATGGCAAATTAAGGGCTTTAACGTCATCAAGATAAAATTGTTCGAGTTTTTGACGGAGGTCTTCATCCATGGAATATTCCAGGCTTTCCAGGTTTCTCCTGAGTTGAGCTATGGTGGTATTACCCGGTATGACGGTCGATACCGCATCAAAAGCAAGGCAAAATGAGATGGCTACAACCGATAAATCAAGCTTATCTCCCGCAATGTCCTTAATCTTATTTACAAGCATTGCCCGGGTCTCAATATCGCTGACAGACCAACGGTTCCTGATGTCGTCAAACCGGCTATGCTCATCATATTTGCCTGTAAGCCAGCCAGAATCAAGCGGAATCTTGACAATAATTCCTACTCCCTTATCTTGGGCCATGCTGAAAGCTCTTGCTGAATCCTGGTGATGAATATTAAAAAAGGCCTCTATGACCTCGCTTCCGGTGGTATCCATAAGAAGTTTCATCTCCTCATAGGTATCGAGGGAAGCGCCATAAGCTTTTATTTTTCCTTCCAGTTTTAGCTTTTCAAGGATGTTGTAATGATCGTTCTTGTTTCCATCCAGATATTCAAACGGCGGATTGTGAATAATGATTGAATCCACATAATCCAGTTTTAGTCTGCGCAGACTACCCTCAAGAGATTCACGAATGTAGCCGGCACTGTAATTTGTATTCCCTGAATCGGTATGGCCGAATTTCGTATTGATAACGAATTGGTCACGAGGAATTCCATCCAGGGCTTTACCCAGTCGTAACTCACTGGTACCATGCCCGTAATTTGGGGCGGTATCAATAAAATTAATCCCTGAATCAAGAGCTTCATGAACCATTTTTATAGCCTCGCTCTCGCTCATTCCTTTCCATCCCGAATTGATCCCCAGCTGCCAGGCTCCGAGACCGAGTTCGGAGACCATTGGCGAATCCTTTGTATACTTTCGGTATTTCATTTCGATTAAACGGTTTCCTTAATTTTAATCTTTACTCTGAACCCTGATGTTGTTTTCCCGATACATCTTATGCTCCAGCACCTGTGATGGCATTTCTATATCGTTCGCATCAAGGATGGCCTTGATGTCTGTAATGACCTTACTTCGAATATTGTGCCCCAGATAACTATCAGGAAGTTTTTTATTGGCGAGTATATCGACCCAGAAAAGTACCTGCAGGTCTGTTGTGAATTCTCCGAGCTGCTGTACAATTACATTCGGACCTGGTTTTTTCAATATCTGCTTGTTCTGTGAAAGATATTCTATGATTAGGTTTCTTGTCTGATCAATGCTGCATTCGGGAGCAATCCCGATCATAAAACTAACTCTCAGATTACCGTCTTTCGTATAATTGATCAAGGTGTTTTTCAGGATTGCAGAATTCGGGATATAAATATCTTTACCTTCCACATTTCTGAGGTGGGTAATTCTTAAGTCCAGATCTTCAACAGTGCCTTTTTGTCCGTCAATTTCTATGATATCACCAATTTCAAATGGTCTCTTAAGTGCCAAGATTATCCCGGAAAGGAAATTTTCACCAATATCCTTAAAAGCAAAGCCAAAGATTATTGCACTGATACCGGCACCAGCCACCAGGCTGCTCGCTATTCCCCCGAAACCAACAATGTTAAGAGCGATTATCAAACCGAAAATATAGAAGGACCATTTAACAGCCTGGGAAATAAAATTCGAGATAATACTGTCTTTCCATTTCCTCTGGATGCGCTTTCCGATAAGCTTGTAGAACAGTTTTCCAAGAACGATGAATATCAGGATTACCAGTATGCCAACCAAAATATTAGGGATCAGGTTGTTCAGATCGGTGTAGAAATCGTTGAAAATCTGGTTGAAATCTGAATTCATAAAAAATCTGTTTTGATTAACTGCCTTATTACTGTTTTTTACGACCCAGCAAAAAGTCAGTAAATTTAGCCAAAAAGCTCCCTTGAATCAAATCTTGGAGCATGCATTATATGTCTACTTTTCCCAAACCAACCTGATCGGTTGGATACATCCATCCATTTTCAATTCTGAACAGATCCTTAAACGGATCATTGAGCAGATCAAGATGACCATCCAGGTCGGCATACTCCACATTTGGACGGCTTAGTGTAAAGTGCAATCCAGCTGCTATCCCCAGAGCGCATTCATCCAGGCATCCTACCATTACTTCCATTCCGGCAGCTTTGGCCACCGAGTTTATGTGCTGGGCTTCAAGTATCCCACCAACTTTCATAAGTTTGATGTTGACCATATCGATCATATCCTTGCTGGTCAGGTGAAAGGCATCCTTGAGAGAACGGATGCTTTCATCTGCCATAACGGGAACTTCCACACTGGAAGAGACCTGCTTCATGGCATCCTCGTCTCCAAATGCAGTTGGTTGTTCAAGGATCTCTATTCTGGCCTCTTTGGTCAAATCGATAAATCTGATGGCCTGGGCAGCAGAATATCCCTGGTTGGCATCAAACCTCAGGACCAGTTCGCTTCCGAATCTCTGCCGGAGCTTATATATTTTTTCAACGTCTTCTTCGAGGTTTAGTCCGCCTTTTAGTTTAATGATATTAAAATTGTTTTTCCAATGCATTTCAGCCTCTTCAAGGGTATCAGCAACCGGCATTATCCCGATGGTTATGCTGGTCTGAATCCGATCCCTGAATCCACCCAACAACTGGTACATTGGCAATCCGGCTTTTCTTGACATAAGGTCGAATAACGCGATATCCACCATAGCCATAGTTGATTTCATATTGGGAACCAATTGCTTTAACCGATAGATTACCTTTGCTATTTGAAAAGGATTTTCACCGATCAAAAGGGGCCTTACGGAGTTTTGAATCGCCCTGGTCACATCCTCCGGTGATTCTCCCGTGATCTCCTGGTCGGGAGCTGCGCAACCCCATCCCACAGAACCGTCAGAACAACTGATCTTTAATATGATGTTGGTGGTATCGCTTACCGTTTCATAGGCGATGGTATATGGTTTGGCCAGCGGAAGATCTAAGCGTAAATATTCGAGATCGATAATTTTCAAATCAGTACCGGTTTTGATATAACTTTTCCAGAGGGGTATTCTTTATGCTTTCCACGAAATCTACCATTTTCTTAATGGAAATATCCCACATCAGCTTACCTTTTTCAGCGGTTCCCTTCGTGGCATTGCCCATAACACCGGATTCTGATATTCTTTGGGTGTCCACATACCAGTTCACTCCGCGGTTGGAGGTAAAATCAAGATATTCGTTGTCAAGGTCGAGAGTCCCGTCAACGGCCATGTCCATGTCTACCAATTCTGGCCTGAGGGCCAGGGTAGTGCTGGTCTCCAGTTCACCGGCGTGAATGTCGTTAGGGGTGTCAATAAGGCCGTACAGGTCTACGTCACTGGTCTCTCCGGTTTCAACGCAAACAAAGATCTTGGCATCCCTGTTGATCATCTGGGCCGCATAGGACAGAGTAGGCTTATTATCGCCATGTCCATTTAGAAGTATGATCTTCTTAATCCCGTTTTTCGCAAGCGACATCCCTATGTCATAAATAAAGCCGGCCAGGGAATTGTTGGTAACACTGAGGGTTCCTTTAAAGGCACTATGATGATATGATACCCCATAAGGAATTGGGGGTAATACAAAAGGCCTGGGTTCATTGCATGCCTCTGCCACTTTCACAGCCATGTACTTAGCGTCATAATAATCAACATCTACCGGCAGGTGAGGGCCATGCTGTTCAATGGCTCCACAGGGAAGGATTGCAGTATCTACTATTTTCAGCCGTTCTTCAATTTCCTTCCATGTCATGGTTTCCCATAAATATGATTTTTTATTCATTTTTTATTTCGAATTTATATGGTTTTTTAAAAAGAAATTCGTCGGTTACCTCTATGTCATGCCATTTCCTGTCTATCCTTTCCATGGCGCCGTCTGCGTATTTTGTGTAAATCTCAAACAACGGTTTGCGAACATGATTCGGAAGGTCTTCAAGGTTACTTCTATGCTTATCGAATCGGAGTTTCATTACCTGGGGATTTTCCTTCGCCATTTTCCGAATCCATCCGTTATCTTCAATTAAACCTTTTTTAAGAAGTAAATAAAATAACTGGGCAGCGTCGGTACCGATCTGTTTTACTTTTTTGGCCGGCAGTTTCTGCAGGGCCACCTTTATCTGCTCATGAGAATAACCGCAGTTCTCAGGATTTTCACCAAGTGCAGAGATCATCCCGATTATCCGCCGGCATTTTTCACAATTACCGCAAGGATACATCCGATGGTCCTTCTCGTGGGCTGCATGGCAGCTCATCTGGTGTCGTTGAAGATGGGGATAGCGCTTCAGCAGTACCTTCATGATAAGAATTTCTGATAGGCTGCGCAACATGGAATACTGGTAGATCTCCCATTTTTTTTCACTGAAAAACCTGGTCAGGGCATTATCAAAATATTTACTCTGGTCATACAGACCGCAATAATGAGTTATACCATTCGAAACTCCCTTTTCGGTGGTATCGTATTCATCTCCTATGATTATATTTCCCATTCCTCTTTTCAAAGCAAAGGGCAGGACCCCGAAAAGAAATACAGCAACTGTCCACAGGCGCACAGGATAGATATCTGCCCTGATACTGGCGTAATCCTTACGGATAAAGGACAGATGCTTCAGCATCCAGTTGAAGACACGGTCGCTATTGCACCATACCTTCGCCGTATTTGGTTCTTTATCCAGGTAATGACGATAGGAATTGACAGCTGTAAACCAGTGCCTTCCGGACTCATTGACAAATACGGGATAAGGTTGACCAAATTCTTTGATCATACCATAAGACAGCAGGCTGTCTTTCCCTCCGCTGCTCAGGATGGCGTACTTATTTATATCTGTTTTAACAGCAGTTTCGACAAACGCCCCTGAATTACGATCGCTGTCTGAAAACATGACCTCAGCCTGGGTGTAACGTTCCTGTTTTTCAACTTTTAATTCATCGAAGGGCTTAAGCAGGAATTCATTGTCGGACAGAAGTTTATTCGTCAGGATTTCCCGGCTTGTATTTTCCAGCATGTCCAAAAGGAATCGTTTATCGGCCTTTGAAAATAGTCCGTGAAATTCCAGCTCTTGGCAGAACAGCCCATAGTTAAGGGCAACCTGGGCCGCCATTAGACTGGCCAAATTGATATCGGCTGCTGAATTCGGGTTGAAAAGCTTCTCCTGATAAGAATAAATCAACCGGGTACTTTGCTCTTCTCCATCCGGATAGGTTAGCGTGTAGGCAGCAGTTACCTGCCTGGGTTTGATTTTAATATCGTGAATGCTTAGTCGTTTTAAGACTACAAAATCGTGAAGCCTGGTCACTTTAGGTATAACTTTATCAATGTGTTCAATTCATCAGGACCATGTGCAAGAACATCGAAAGCCGGCAATCCCGTCTCCCGGGTAATCGCTTCACAGGCAGGCCTTATCTCATCTTCGGTCATGTTTTCATGATTAAGGGTAATGGCGATCACTTTCCTGCCTGAAATGATCTCAATGGCCCTGATCTGCTCATCGAGCGGATGAAGGGGATAACCCGGAAAGCCATCATATTCCATTCGTTTAGGAGCATGTTGCAGGACCACATAATCGGGTCTGCCTGCGGCAAGTACCTCAAATCCACCCGGATAAGCCGGATTCATCAGGCTACCCTGGCCTTCGATTACTATGAGGTCCGGATTTTCATTTTTCCAGGCTTCATGAACAGCATGTTCGATCTCACCGGAAACAAAATCGTTTATGCAGCTATCCATGATCATAGAATATTTTGCCCCCTGCATCCAGGCAGTTTGACCAGTTCCAACCATTTCTGCTTTGAGTCCTGAATTCTGGAAACCCTGAACGATAAGCCAGGCAGTGGTTCGTTTTCCGACGGCCGAATCTGTACCAAGCACGGCGATCTTCAGGCAATCCACTTCCTCGATCTTTCCGGTAAAGAAGTGTAATTTGTCCCTGTCTGGAGTTTTCCTGACATCCCTTATCCGGCTACCGTTCTTTACTGCCAGTTCAACCAATGATTGGTCGTTGGTCAGGAAATCATGTAATCCACTATCAACATTCAAGCCTGCAGCAATGGCTTTTCTTACCGTTTCCCGGGCGTCTGCTGACAGCCGTCCGCCATCCGGAGCCAGCCCGATGACCAGGCTTTCAGCTTCTACCTGGCTTAATGCCGACTCAAAATCCTTGAAAACAGGGATGTGGTATTGCCTTCCATCAAGCACCATTCCGGCATCTTTGCCTGCGTAATTGCGATCTATAACACCGGTCACCTCATAGCGATTTGTAAATCTCACCAGGCCGTGAGCGGTTTTCCCATTAGGGGTATTGAAGGCCATATCGGCATAAACCAGAGCCTTGCCATCTAATGTTTCTTTTCTCATTTTTTAATATTTTCCTGTTAGTACCGCAACATAACGGTCATTTATAAGTGGTTCCCGCTGATGGATCTCAAGCATGGCCACAAGCCCTGCAGTTGAAGCGGGAAGTATCCTGTATCCTTCCTTCTTCAGGAGGAAACTGCTCATAGTCTTCATTTTTTTATCGCTGATATGATGAGCTTCCCCACCAGATCTGTTGAGGGCATATAGAGCTTCTTCCCCGTCGAAACTATGCCAGTTGATAAGGGGTTCATTAATGGAGGTTTCCTTGATAGACCGGGGATCGATATCCTGGCAATGATCCAGCCCCGATTTAAAGGAGGAGATGATCGGGTTCTTGTAAGACGCAGACCCCGCTACAAATTTCGGGATCCTGGAAGTCTTACCCCTTTTGTGCAGACTGACAAATCCCCTGTAAATCCCTGCCAGTAAAGTGCCATTGGATACAGGACAAGCCACGTACATCGGAGCATCTCTAAGCTGATCATATATCTCGTAAGCGATATTTGAGTAGGCTGATATCTGTAATGGCGTATTGGCACCTCCGGGGTTAGCGTCGTACCAACCTTTTTCCTTTGCCATTTCAATGGAGCGGGTCACGCTGTCTTCGTAAGTACCGGGATGACGGATGATTTCAGCCCCAAACCTCTCCATTTCCAGGATTCTGCTGGTGTGGTAGGTTTCCGGGATAAAAACCTTGCAATGCATTCCGGCCAGGTATGCTGCATAGGCCACTGCTACTCCATAGTTCCCACATGTTGCCACGGCTATTATGTCATATCCGCGCCTGAAGCCATCATGGACTTGTGCGAAGGCTATCCGGTCTTTCTGGGTCCCGGTAGGATTCTCTCCCTCATATTTGATCAGTAATTGACGGATATCGAACTCGCGTTCCAGGTATCGGGCGCGGTTCAGCGAGGTGTCGCCAACTTCAAGTGAGATAATATCCTCATAAGATTCAAGCCTGTCAACCAACGTTAAACCTGAATCGCGGACCATTTCACTGATCTTGTTTAATTCCGAAGAAATTTTAATATCGGCAGACTTAACACCATCCAGTATGTTCACTTCTATAAAATTTTGGATAAATAATTATCTCAAGGCATAGTCAAGATCAAATGGTAGATGATGGGCTTTCAATTCAAACGCAAAAAAACAATATGAGTATAAAACTTTGTAAATGAAGCATTTAGAACAAAAAAATCATTATTTTCATCTTGTTGGCCTTGATTAATGAAGGTAATAAATATTTGAATATGTACTTTCTTTTCTGATTTCAATTTATGCCCGAAATCCAGCAATTCCAGTTCGGGTTTCAAATGATATCTGAGCCATGTAAATGAAGCTCCATCCGCATAGGGAAAGTTCAGAACCTTCTTAATTTATGTTTTTGTAGTATTCGTGCTTAACCCAATCCACTTCCATGATCCATTCACCGGACATGGGAGCATCTGTAATTTTAGCGAAGTTCAGAATGGCGAACATGGGTTCGGGGTATTTATCACCTTCACCGTTATTTCTGTAGACCTCCTGTCCATCCAATCTGTACACCAGGTCGCTGCCTTCCCATTCAACGGAGTATTCGTGAAACTCGCTCAGGGTAGTGGGAAGATCAGTCCGCAAACTCCACCAGTCGCCTTTATCGCATTCTCCAAGGCTTTTAATGGCGCCCGTGGTGAAATGGTCGTCCTTTGCATCGCCGTGATGCTCGAAAATATCTATTTCGCCAGAACCGGTTAGAGGCCAGCAAATAGTTTCATTCTCTTCCTGAACCGGTGGTTCATTGTTCTGAGCACCCAGGATCCACCAGGCCGGGAACATGCTGGCTTCACTCTCTCCAACCAGTCGTAATCGTGCGGTCCATCTGCCTTTGACGAACTCCTCCCTGTTTTTAGAGGCGATTCTGCCGGCTACATATTCGGTTTCCGGATGTTGGTTCCCATGCTTGTCCAGGTTATCACAACTGAGTTTTTCACCTATATTAATCACCTTCAGCTTAAGCGTACCATTGCTTACCTCCCGAGTTCCAAATTCACCATCAGGTACATAGCATTGTTTTTCATTGTTCACCCAAATACGCTGGTCCTGCCAATTCTCCGGATTGAAACTCTCGAACTCATCGAGGAAATCCACCGCCCAGATTCCATCTTCCATCGATATTTCCTTTTTTTCTCCTTTACAACTGAATAAAAGAACTGCTGCCAGCAGGGGTATAAATCGTGATCTCATTTTATATGTTTTTAATCAGGTATCTTTTTTACAGAATTCGAATTGAAATTTTTCTGATATGAACTTATCTATTTTCAAATTTAATCATATTTCGCTGCTATAGGCATTCTTCGCCCCACACCAAAAGCCTTGGAGGTAACTTTTAGCCCGGGTGCCGCCTGGCGTCTTTTGTACTCATTCCTGTCAACTGCCCTTATTACCCATCTTATGATTTCATTGTCATACTCCAGGTCTTCCATTTTTGAAGCTGAGTAACCCAGGTCAACATAACAATGAAGTAATTCGTCGAGAACATCATAAGGAGGAAGGCTGTCCTGATCTGTTTGATCCGGCTTTAGTTCTGCAGAAGGTGGTTTATCAATAGTTGCTCTTGGAATGATCTCTTTTTCCCGGTTGATGTATTCCGCCAGTTCATATACCATAGTTTTTGGCACATCCGATATCACAGCGAGTCCGCCGGCCATATCACCGTAGAGGGTGCAATATCCCACGGCTAATTCAGATTTGTTTCCGGTTGAAAGAACCAGATGACCGAACTTATTGGAGAAGGCCATAAGAAGATTTCCTCTAATCCTGGCCTGAATATTCTCTTCGGTTGTATCTTCTTCAAGATGGAGGAAGAAAGGATCTAAAGTATGCCGATATGAACTGTAAATATCAGATATGGGAATGGTTTTTATTTCAATCCCAAGATTATCGGCGAGCTTCCTGGAATCATCGACACTTCCACGGGAGGAATAGGGAGAAGGCATCGTTATCCCTAACACATTCTCACTTCCCAGGGCTATTTGAGCAATGGCACAGGTTACCGCCGAATCAATACCGCCTGATAGGCCTATAACGGCCTTCTTGAATCCGCATTTCCTGAAGTAGTCCCTTACTCCCAGAGTAAGCGCATCATGAAGGTCCTTCAACCTGTTTTCCTTGATGAAAACCCTGGAATCGTCATGCAAATCGGTATCAATGGTCACTATCCCTTCAGAAAATGATGGCAATAATGTTTTAAGGTTGCCACTGGCATCCATATACATGCTTCTACCGTCGAATATCAGTTCGTCATTAGCGCCTACCTGATTGACAAAAACAAAAGGAGTTTTATACTTTTTAACATGATTTTCCACTATCTTAAAACGTATTATTTCCTTTCCCAGGTCGAATGGTGAGGCGGAAATATTCAGATGGATAGTAGCCCCTGAATTATTCAACTCCCTGACAGGATCTTTCGGGTAATTCCTGTTGACCCATAACTCCGGATCATTCCACATATCTTCGCAGATCGATATTCCCAGCACTTCACCTTTAAATGGAATAGTATATATCTCTTTTGCGGCATCGAAATATCTGGATTCATCAAAAACATCGTAGGTTGGCAAGAGTGATTTATGCTGATTCAACAGTATTTCACCCCTGAAGATCATCAGTGCTGAATTGTAAAGTCGTTTCCCGAATTCCCTGTCTGAGGGCCAGGGGACACCGATGATAATAGCCGTTTCAGAATATTTTATCGATTCCTCGATGAGAAGCTCAATAGCCTTTGAACATCTGGCTAAAAAGGCTTTTCGTTCAAGGAGATCTCTGGGAGGATAACCTGTAAGGAAGAGTTCCGGAAAAACCACGAGGTCAGGCTCTTCACTTGCAAGATTTTTCATTGTAGAAAAGACCTTTTCCAGGTTACCGCTGATGTCACCAACGATCGGGTTTAGCTGCGCCAGGGTGATTTTCATAGTATGATGTGCAAATCGAAGCTTTTTTGGAAAGATAAGATTTTTTTTAAAGCACAGTCATGGCATGATTATCAACCTCCGTTGACAGATCACTGGATATAATAAGGCAGTTCGCAGATGACTTGAACCACCTTGTTTTTTTATTGAAAAATATTACACGAACTTAATCCCGTATCGACCGCAGATTTCAGTAACCTTTTCGAAATCAGGTGGTCCCGGCGGCAATTTTCCCAACTCCTCAAACATTATTTCTATACCAGCGGGAAACGCGCTTGTACACATACTGGCTTTTTCAGTTCCCACTATCTTCCAGGCGTGCACCACATTTTTAGGGGCGAATGCGGAATCTCCTTCCTTGAGAACGAAGGTTTCTCCACCTACCATAAGTTCCACCTCACCCTTCAGCACTCTGAAGATTTCATCCTCCCTTGAATGGATATGGGGCGGAATACCAACTCCCGGTGCCACATCATTAACCCATTCCACAATCTGGTTATCGGTGTCCTCTCCGGAAATTTTATGGATTTGAATATCGCCTATTACATTGAGAACGTTGCCTTCGTTTTCACGTACAATTTTCGGTTGGTCGCCGCCAAAAGGCAGGGAACCTTTAAGAAATCCCCCTCCTTTGACTATTCCCGGGATAAAGGCCAATCCGAGGCCAATTCCTGTTTTTCTGATAAATGATTTTCGATCCATGATTAATTGTTTTCCCCAAAATACAATGAGAGGAGGTAACCGATATTAGGAATATTTCGGTTTTTTCTTAGAAAAACGGAACTTTTATATCTTTCTCAGGGAAGAAGGGGTGCTCCCTGTATAATTCTTAAAGAAATAACTGAAATAGTCAGGGGAAGAAAATCCGAGATTGTAGCTTATTTCCTTGATAGACTTATCTGAAAATTTCAGAAGGTGACGTGAGCGCATCAGAAGCTGTTCGGCAATGATCCCCTTTGCTGTAAAACCGAGGACTTCTTTTACACACTCATTGAGATACTTTGGTGTAATATTGAGCATGACGGCATAATCTGCCACATCATGGTGCTCAGTCAGCTTTTGATCAACAAGTTTTTTAAAATTATAAACAATCGCATTTTTTGAACCGGCATTAGATATCATCGATTTGATATTGCACTGCCCGTCACAATAAACAAAGAAGGTATTTAGAAGAGACATAATGGCTTCGTCCTTATGGTGCAACTCAGACCCCAGTAATTCATCGATCATCTCTAAAATAGACTGGGTCCGTTTGGCTATACCGGGACTCAAATTGATTATTGGGATTTCTCCGGAATTAATGACACTTATT
>JBFKFP010000009.1:0-32614 GCA_041618535.1 Flavobacteriaceae bacterium | reverse complement strand
TTTTTTTTATTCCTTTGAGCAGATGAGAACCACTTTACCGGCCTCTGCTGAAGTTGTGAAAAAAACATAACGATCACCCCCGTCTTTAATCCGGTGTTTCCTGCGAAGATCGCTGACAGAACCAGGAAAATTCCTGATGCTGATATTGGCCTGTTGATCCGTCAATTGAGATTTCAATAGTTTTTTGTCAGAATAAGGTATAATCGTATCTACCCGGAATCGTCTTCCGGGAAAATCAATACTTCTATCGGCTGAATATAAGTGGCTGTTGGGGTGTAATTTCTTAAGATCAAATTCGGAAGAAATAAGGTTAAAGGCACCTGCTTTTAAAATCGCTGCATTTGGTTCATAGAGGTATTCATTCTCTTGCACATCTCCATAAGCAGGCCTTGATTGGGTTCCCCAGTAAAATGAAAATTCGGTCTGGTCAGGCCCATGAATATCTATGCACCTGATATGAATTTGTCCTGAAAATCCATGCTCCAGGATAATCAGCATTTCTTTCATTTCATTATCCACAGCCACCAAATGAATGAACCTGATGTGAGGAATCTTTTCAATTGCATGAGATAAGTCGAGCATTGGAGACAGCTTCAACATTACCTTCTCACTTTTGCTGAAGATCAGTTCTAGATTGGCAGGGATATCCGGTTCGCAATCCTCGAGGAGAAATACCTTTCCTTTTGAACGATTTCGTCTTGAAGGGTCAGCATACAGCCAGGTGTAACCGACATCTCCCGATTTCAGATAATCGATTCCATCTGTAAATTCAACCTGGATGTTATCTGCCTTCAACACATTGAAATTATGTTCTGCCAATTCTGCCAGGTCCTTGTTTCTCTCGCAATAGACAAGTTTTTTAAATCGACCGGAAAAAAATAAGAGTCCACTCCAAATCCTCCGGTGATATCGATCATGGTCTCGCCTGAAATCAGCTCACTCTTATATCTGGCGGTAGTTTCTGAAGAAGATTGTTGGAGAAATGCTTTATTCGGGTACAGTATGTCTGCAGTATTATACCATTTTGGAAGCTTGCTTTTTATGCGGTTAGACGACTCGATTTGTTCCACGATAAGTCGCATGGGAACTCCTTCATAATCCGATTGTTTTAATAATAATTCATGAATGTCCTTATCCCGATTTGCATTGATAAATGCCTGAATTTTGGTATGCAGAAGGGCCCTGTACAAATCAGTCTAAAGATCTTTGGTCATCTTTTTGACAATTTTATATTCCGAGAGGAATTCCTTGGAGATAACCTTTATGGCTGTATATGTCGGAACGGCAATAATAAGCCCGATAATCCCAAACAATATACCTGCTATAAGGATGACAAGGAAGATCTCCAGTGGATGTGATTTTGCACTCTTTGAAAAAATATAGGGCTGACTGAAGAAATTATCCACCAGCTGGGCGAAAATAAATCCGATCATAACATACAAAGTGGTGGGCAATACAACCTGGCTAAAGCTTTCACCGAGATTGCTCGACATGGTAAGTAGAATCATCAGGAGTCCGCTCACCAATGGGCCAACATACGGTATCAGGTTCAATAAGGCGCACAAAAATGCGATAACCACGGCGTTCTTAATTCCGAAGACAAGGAGAACCACAGTGTAGATCACGAAGAGAATAAGGATCTGGAAGATCAATCCAACAAAATATCGCGACAGCATATCTTTGATTTTGTTAATTGAATTTTTCACTCTTCTCTCATTACGGTCAGGAACGAAGACAAGTATACCATCCTCAAATATTTTACTGTCCTTTAAAAAGAAAAATCCTATGAACAATACTGAGAACAGGCCGATACTAAAACTTCCAAATCCACTTACCAGTGAGTTGATGAAATTAGGAATTACAGAGTAATCGAGGTTTTGAAGAAAACCCGAATCCTTGATCGATTGTTCGATGTCGATCCTGTTAAGCTCAAAATAAGTTACGACTTCCCTGTAGAGATTCTCGATATTCTCTTCCAATTGCTCCATATTAAGAAGGGAAAGATTTCGGCTTTGTTCAGCTACCAATGGTATAAAAAGCGATATCAGTCCTGCCAGGATAGCGATAAACAAAATCATCGTCGTGATTACTGCAAGGGTATTGTTGAATTTGAGACGCCTCCTGAGAAAAAGCACAACAGGCCTCCCGATTAGGGATAAAACTGCGGCAATAGCGATATAGACGATAACCGATTGAATGAGGTATAAAAAATACATCAGAACGCTTATCCCGATTAGGATGGCAAGTGCATTTAGTATTCCCCTGGTGATATTGTTCGAATTCATCGCTTAAAGATAAAAAATCCTCTAAAGTAACTGCCTAGTAAATTCGTAAAGGGCGGCATTAGCTGCCTGTACAACATTCATACTGCTGTTTCTGCCAAACATTTCAACGTGTACAACAATGTCTGATAGATTCAGAATTTCTTCCTGAATCCCAAATCGCTCATCGCCAACCACCAATATCACATCCCTTTCTAACGCCAGACGGAATTCGTGAAGCGCTATACTGTTATCGGTGATCTCGAGACTTATAATATAATAGCCTTTTGCCTTTAATTTTTCCACCAACTTGACGCTTTCCGGGTAAAAGGAGTGTTGAACCACATCCTCTGCTGAACGCGAGGTCTGACGGACCTTCCGACCTAACTTATTTTCACGCCCGCAGATCAGGAACTCCTTTATGCCATATGCATCACACACCCTGAACAGACCCCCTATGTTTCGATCACTGATCACGTGGTCGGATAAAAGTGTGACGGGGAAAGTTCTATTCTTGAATCTATTACTGTAGAAATCGGTTTTCGGCATCAATATTCGAAGGCATATTTAATGATATTGGCTCCCATTTTAAGCGCTTTTAACCTAACTTCCTCGGGATCGTTGTGGATTTCTGGATCCTCCCAACCATCGCCAAGGTCCGATTCGTATGTGAACAATACCATCAAGCGCTCTTTGTCAAATAATCCGAAGGCTTGCGGCCTTTTCCCGTCATGTTCATGGATCTTGGGAAGTCCCTGGGGGAAATCGTAAACGATATTGAAAATAGGATGATTCTGAGGTAGTTCAATGAACTCCCTTTCAGGAAAGGCCTTTTTCAATTCTTTAGTGACATAGGGCTCCATGCCATAATTGTCATCAATATGCAGAAAGCCGCCAGACAGAAGATAATCCCGCAGGTTCTGGGCATCTTCTTCACTAAAAAATACATTGCCGTGGCCGGTCATATGAAGAAATGGATATTGGAATATATCTGTGCTCCCAACTTCAACCGTCTCAGGCTTTGCACTTATCCTTGTATCGATATTGTTGTTGCAATAGGCGATGAGGTTTGGCAATGCCGTCGGGTTGCTGTACCAGTCGCCACCACCTTTATATTTTAAAATCGCGATGTCCTGGGCAAATCCGTTCGATGCCGGGAACAACAAAATCAAGAAAACGAGTAATCTAATCATAATGAAGGGCGATTGTATGACAGGCAACTACCGCAGCAGTTTCCGTTCGAAGCCTGTTCCTACCCAAATTTACAGGAATATAACCGGCATCCAAAGCCGTTTCAATTTCTTTAACACTAAAATCGCCTTCGGGCCCAATTAGGATGGTAACGGCCTCATCAACTGACAATTCCTCTTTTAACGATCTCTTATCATCATCCATGCAGTGCGCGATAAATAACTTCCCATTCCTCGGTGACCCTGTGAACGTTTCGAAACTGGTGACCGGATGCAGGAAGGGTAAGTACAATTGCTGCGATTGCTTCATGGCCGACTCCATGATCTTTTTCATGCGCTCCTCCTTGATCTGCTTGCGCTCACTGTGTTTGCAGATGAGAGGAGTGATGTCTTCAACACCTATCTCCGTTGCCTTTTCCAGAAACCATTCGAAGCGGTCGTTCATCTTAGTAGGTGCTACCGCGAGGTGCAATCTTAATTTCCGGGAGGGATAATGCCTCTGTCTATCTATCAAGATCTTGGCCGATTTCTCATGAGCCTCTTTAAGCGTGCAATCAAACAACCAACCTTTTCCATTTGTAAAGGCTAACTTATCACCTTGTTTCATGCGGAGAGATCTCACAATATGCCGGCTCTCTTGTTTTGATACGGAGAATTCGGTGCTGTCAGCTAACAGGTCAGGATTATAGAAAAGTTGCATTATTTTTTGGTTTCTACCACCTTAAGCACTTTGACCTCTGTTATATCCTTACGGTCATGGCTTTTTACGACAACATAATACCAATGATTCGATTCAACATCTACGGTGAAAATATCATTTACCGGATGCAGATCATTCATGACCTGATCTTCAAATTCCGGGAGCATATCGCCGTAAGTAATCCAACCGCTGTCCCCGCCACGCTGCGCGTTTCGATCCATTGAAAACCGTTTTGCCAGGCGCTCTACAGGGGTTCCGTTTTCGATCTGCTGTATTAGGAGCGGACGAAGCCGGTTGATTTCTTTCAGGCTTAAACTTTTACCGTCCAGCATAATATAATTCACCCTGTAGTAAGGTATCTTTTTCTTATCGATCACTTTATAATGGATATTTTCGATCTCATTCCGAATAACCTTGGTTCCCCCATTGCCCATTTTTAAAACTTCTTTAGCCAACCGTGTTTTGTGTTTCTCCTCGTTAAAAGTAAGGATCTTATTATCTCGACTTTTGAATTGCTTCAGAAAGGCCTCGGCTTTTTCAGTGGAGGTGACTGAGTCAAGTTGCTTATTGATTTTCTTTTGAGCCGGGCATGATATCCAGGCGGTGATGGCCATCAGGACGAGGAGTATTCGCATGGGTGAATCGATTTAGTTGCCCGCAATTAAATCAAATATTTACATGAGAGGAGAACATGGCTGCAAGGTTATCAACAGAAATTTTAACAATTACAGTTTTGATCTGGCATGTTCAAGGCCCAATTCCACATAATGAAGGAGGCTAACTTCATCCTTGATGCCTTGCGGAGACACGTAAACGAACTCCTTCATCGGTTTTTTTGTGAAGTCCATAGGTCTTACAAATGGTTTTTCTAATTCCGCCTCCATCTTACCTGAGACGATACGAACCATGAGATCGTCTTTTATTATGCCAACAGCCATCTTTCCTCTGTAAAGGAAAGCAAGTCCGCCGAACATTTTCTTTTCGGTCACCTCCTCATCAAATAATTTGATCTGAGACCTTACCCGTTGGGCTAATTCCTCACTATAAGCCATATCAGAAATTTAATCGTGCTGAAGATGAAACATCGGCTGAAGCAAAAATGCCTGCTTTGAATTTCAAATAACCCGCCATGGCAATCATCGCTGCATTATCAGTAGTGAATTCGAATTTTGGGATGTAAGTCTTCCAACCATATTTTTTTTCAGACTCGGCAAGGGCCCTTCGGATGCCCGAATTGGCCGAAACACCGCCTCCAATGGCTATCGACTTTATCCCGGTTTGCCTGGTGGCTGCTTTAAGCTTGTCCATTACAATTCCTACAATGGTATGCTGGATTGATGCACAGATGTCATCGAGATTTTCCTGGATGAATTGCGGGTTCTTTTTGGTTTCCTTTTGAATGAAATAAAGGATCCCGGTTTTTAACCCGGAGAAACTGAAATTCAGGCCATCCACCTTTGGTTTGGTAAACCTGAATGCCTTCGGATTTCCGAATTTTGCCCGTTTGTCGATCTCTGGCCCGGCAGGATACCCAAGACCGAGTATTTTGCCGCTCTTATCGTATGCTTCTCCAATGGCGTCATCCAGGGTCTCTCCCAGTATGTTCATGTCGAAATAATCATCAACTCTAACTATCTGTGTGTGCCCCCCTGAGATGGTGAGAGCAAGAAAGGGAAATTCAGGCTTTTCAAAACCATCTTCTTCTATGAAATGAGCCAGGATGTGCGCCTGCATATGATGTACATCCATTAGTGGAATTCCCAGGCCGTAAGACATCGATTTGGCGAATGAGCTTCCAACCAGAAGTGAGCCTAATAAACCGGGTCCTCGTGTAAAAGCAATTCCATGAAGGTCGGATGCCTTAATCCCTGCCTTTTTCAATGCCACATGAACCGCAGGCACAATGTTCTGCTGATGTGCACGGGATGCTAATTCCGGAACTACCCCTCCGTATTCCTTATGAACGCTTTGCTGCGTTACAACATTGCTTAAAACCTTACCGTTACAGATTACGGAGGCCGCGGTATCATCGCATGAGGATTCTATTCCGAGGATGTAGATTTTTTCTGATTGCATATGATCGATGTAGGCACAATAATTGTTTTCTTTGTATAAGCAAATTAAGGCTAAGTGGCGTTTTTGAAACGTATATACAAAGAAAGTAAAATTTAGCTTGAGACCGGGGGATTGGCGTTGGATAAGTCTGTTAACTTCATTTTTGATTTTGATCTCCCTTTCAGGTACTATTGATTAATTTTGGGCATCATTAGAAAAATAGCGAAAATAGGGCTTAAGGTAGTAGCGATCATTGCGTTGCTATTCCTGATTTTGGTGCTCCTGCTTTCCATTCCGGCTGTTCAGACCAAACTCGGGAAAATCGCCACAAAGAAGGTCAATGAGCGCTTCAACACCAATATCAATATCGCAAGGGTTGGACTCAAGTTTAACGGGGATGTTGAGCTGAAGGAAATTCTGATTCAGGATTACAGGAAGGATACCTTGGTTAGTATCTCCGAACTAAACACCTCCATCCTGAGTTTCAAAAAGCTGTACGAAAACAAATTTACTTTTGGTGACATCGATATTGAAGGCTTGTTATTCAATATAAGAACCTACAGAGGTGAGTACGATACCAATCTGGATGTGTTCGTGGCCAAGTTCGATGACGGCCAGGTAAGGGAAAAGAAAAGTGATTTTCTGTTATCCTCCAGTGATATTACCATCGAAGACGGGATTTTTCGTATCTCAGATGAGAACAAGGAATCGATCAACATCCTGAATTTAAGGGAACTGGGGATCAATGCAACAGATTTTGTTATCAAAGGACCGGATGTGAAAGCCAGGATAAATAGGCTCACTTTTCTGAATTCAAAAGGCCTGAGGGTAGAGAATATGACCACCGATTTTATTTACACCCTTGAGGATATGAATTTTCAAAACCTCAGGATCATCACACCTGAGTCTGAGATAAGCGGGAATTTACAATTCAGCTATGAGCGCGAGCACATGCAATATTTTGTTGATAGTGTTCAGGTATCTGCAGCTTTTAGAACCTCGACCATCAGTCTGAATGAATTGAATACTTTCTATGACGAATTTGGTGCAGGGGAGGTAAAACTGACGACCAACCTGGCCGGAACCATGAATAATCTTTTCGCGACTGGCCTTGTGCTCACTGCACCGGGGCGTACCCTTGTAAACGGTGATGTCACCTTCCAGAATTTGTTTAACAAGGAAAATGATAATTTCAGGATGGTGGGTGAATTCAGGGAACTATCTTCAACCTACCAGGATTTAAGACGGCTGTTGCCGAATGTCCTCGGCAATTCCCTGCCGTCTGCCATGGATAAACTGGGTAAATTCAGTATTCAGGGAAAATCTGAAGTGACTTCAAAATCGGTCAATGCGGATATCGATATTCTGACGCCGCTCGGACTGGTCTATGCGGATCTCGCCTTAAAAGATATCGATAACATCGATAACTCAAGTTATAAGGGTTCTATCATCATGGACGAGTTCCAATTAGGAAATGTCCTGAATGATGAGAAAATAAAAACGGTATCGTTAAACCTTGATGTTGATGGGAAAGGATTTACCCTTGAACGATTGAATTCCTTCATTAAGGGAACCATCTATGGGTTGAATTACAATGATTATTATTATTCAAATATAGCTGTAAACGGAAAAATTCAGCAAAAGGTTTTCAATGGGTTTCTGCAGACTAAAGATTCGAATGTGGACCTCGAATTCAACGGGCTGGTCAATTTTTCTGAAAGAGAAAATAACTATGACTTTGTAGCCGACGTAAGAATGGCAAACTTGAACGCCCTGAATTTCGTAGAACGGGATTCAATATCGGTTTTCCAGGGGTTGGTGGAAATGAAGATGAGGGGCACGAATATAGATGACGCCTACGGTACCATAAATTTCAAAAACACCTCATATCTCAATCAGGATGATAATTATTTCTTTAAGGATTTTGCCATAAAATCCAGTTTTGATGAAATGAATAGAATCATCTATATCAACTCACCCGATATTATTGAAGGGGAAATGAAAGGCCAGTTCGTAGTGAGTGAAATCTCACGGCTGTTCGAAAATGCGCTGGGCAATGTCTATGCTAATTACAAGCCGTTTGATATTACGGACGATCAATACATCGATTTCAATTTCAGGATTTACAATAAGATAGCAGAAGTTTTTTACCCCAAGATAAACTTGGGTGCGAACACATTCATCAGGGGCCGGGTTGAATCTGAAGCCAATAAATTTGAGATGGTATTCCGTTCTCCGAAGATAAGTTTTGACTCCAACTTTGCGGAAAACATAGAATTTCAGATCGATAATGACAACCCCTTCTTCAACACCCTGGTAGAAGTAGACAGCCTGAAATCTGATTTTTACAACATTTCTAAATTGAGTCTTGTTAATGTGACCAAAAATGACACATTGCTGGTCAAAACGGAATTTACCGGGGGCAAACGTAATAAAGATGTTTTCGACCTCAACTTGTTCTACACTATTAATGAAGACAATAAATCTGTTGTAGGCCTTAATCGTTCCCCTGTTATTTTTAAAGGAAATCAGTGGTTGATAAATGCCGACGATTCACACCTCAATACGGTTGTATTGGACAGGGGTTTGAGAAATATCGCCCTCAATGATCTTTCAATGACGCATGAAAACGAGGAGATTTTCCTGACCGGAATAATTTCCCAGTCGGGAAAAACGAATATCACTCTCGATTTTAAGGAGGTCGACCTCACCAAGGTTGTACCCACTGTAGAAGACCTAGTCTTAGAGGGAACGGTAAATGGTAAATTAAATGTCAGGGAACAGGACGATATCTACATCCCTGAAACCAATGTGGTAATTGACAATTTTAAGATGAATGAAACGAATTTTGGTTCATTCAGGGCCAATGTAATAGGCAATGCCTCATTGACCAATTACACTGTTGATGTGAGTTTAAAGGATGATGATGAGGAATCGTTGCGATTAACCGGAAATCTGGATGTTGGAGGCGATAACAGCTCCATGGACCTGAACCTGAAATTTGATCGTTTCTTACTGGAACCTCTTAACCCGTTCGGTGGTGGAAATATCACCAACATTCGAGGGGAGGTAAGCGGAAACGCAAGGATAAGCGGGGCCCTGAAGCGGCCTGATATCACGGGTCAGCTTTCCCTGGAGGATGCAGGAATGACCATTCCTTATCTCAATGTGGATTATGAACTGGAAGATGGTACGTTGGTTCAATTGCAGAGTCAGAAATTTATTTTCAATAACTCCATGTTAACGGATTCTGAGTATTTCTCAAGAGCCGTTCTCAATGGCTCGGTAAGCCACATTAACCTGTCTAGTTGGGCTCTTGACCTGGATATTCTTAGCGAGAGGCTTTTGGTACTGAATACCCCGGACTCTGAAGACGCACTTTATTATGGTACTGCTTTCGTTAATGGAGCCATTTCTATTGATGGACCTACGGAACAATTGGTGATCGCTGCGGAGGTCAGCTCGGAAGAGGGTACAGTCTTTAAAATTCCACTTAATGATACAGAGGCATTCGGGGATAATTCATATATACGATTTCTAAGTCCGGAAGAGAAGGAGGCAAGGATCAAGGGAGAGGTAACCGTGCTGGATGATATCAAAGGGCTAGAAATGGACTTTGACCTGACGGTAAATGAAAACGCTGAGATCGAGATCGTTATCGATCGTGATTCGGGCAGCACTATAAGGGGTAGAGGGAATGGTGGTCTGCTGGCTCAGATCAATACTAACGGAAAATTCAATATGTATGGTGACTTTATCGTCACCGAAGGAAAATACAATTTCATCTATGGGGGCCTGATTCAGAAAGAATTTAACGTATTGCCCGGAGGAACTCTTGTCTGGGAAGGAGACCCGCTTCAAGCTCAGATCAATATCAAGGCGGTTTATGATAAAATCCAGGCAAACCCAACCATACTGCTCGATAACCCAATAAACCGGAGTATCCCTGTTGAAGTCGAGATCCATCTAACTGGAGAGCTTGAAAAACCCGACCCAACCTTTAACCTGAGATTCCCAAATGTTAATACTACCCTCAACTCTGAGCTGCAATACAGGCTCGATGATAATGAGAGCAGGCAATTTCAGGCCTTATCACTTCTCGCAACCGGATCTTTTAGAAGCGAACTGAGCTTTGACGCCAGTGATGCCATCGGTTTGGTTTCAGATCGGGCAACCTCTCTTTTGAATGAATTAATATCCAGCAATGATGGTAAATTGGATGTTGGTTTCGATTTCCAGATGAGCCAGAGAAACCCCGAATTCGAGACGGATAGCAGGGTAGGGGTATCACTTTCTACCCAACTCAGTGATCGCATCCTGATCAATGGCAAGGTGGGAGTACCTGTTGGTGGCGTAAGTGAGACCGTAGTGGCAGGTGACATCGAGATCGAGGTACTTCTGAATGAAGACCGGACTCTTACCCTGAAAGTCTTCAACAGGGAGAATAGCATCAGGAATTTTGGTGAACAGATAGGTTACACTCAGGGTGTTGGTCTGTCCTATAATGTTGAGTTCGATAATCTTCGGGAATTGTTTGAAAAGATTTTCCGCGGAAATAAAAAAAGAAAAGAAAAGGCTGGGCAGGAGGATAAAAGCTCTGATAATCCACTGCCCGAATTCCTGAATTTTAAGGAGCAGGATACCACCTCTCAGGGAAATAAATCAGCAGTAAGGCGTATCGATAATACCCCTTGATAACCTTGCCATGCCTTATCTGATTTAAGGCATTAAACAATATCTTATCAACGAAAACGATTGCGAATCCAATTTTCCCAAAATAATGACCAATCTTCGTTTTTTTGTACACTAAGTTTATTAGTTTTACCAGTAATTTTTTTGGAATGAAAAACACCATCAAGAAAATTGGAGTTTTGACCTCGGGAGGAGATGCTCCCGGGATGAATGCCGCCATACGTGCGGTAGTAAGAGCATGTGCCTACTATGATGTTAGCTGCATAGGATTTTACCGCGGTTACCAGGGATTGATAGAAAATGATTTTGTTGAGCTTCCTCCCAGGGCTGTGAAAAATATAATCAACCTTGGTGGTACCATTCTCAGGTCTGCCAGGTCTGACGATTTCCGAACGGTTAAAGGAAGACAACAGGCTTATGAGAACCTTAAGAAAAATGATGTGGACGCCTTGGTGCTCATCGGGGGTGACGGAACCTTCACAGGGGGTCTGATCTTCAGTGAGGAATTTGACATACCGGTAGTTGGAGTTCCCGGGACCATCGATAATGATATCAACGGAACGCAATCTACCATCGGTTATGACACCGCCTTGAATACGGCTGTTTACTGTATAGATAAGATCAGGGATACGGCCAGTTCACACAATCGCCTGTTCTTTGTTGAGGTCATGGGAAGGGATGCCGGCTTTATCGCGTTAAACAGCGGTGTAGGAGCTGGTGCGGAAGAGATTTTGATTCCGGAGGAAGACCAGGCACTGGACAAATTGCTGGAATCCCTCAAAAGAAGTAAACGCAGCGGCAAGTCTTCAAGTATAGTTGTTGTGGCTGAAGGTGATAAAACCGGTAAAAATGTCTTTGAGCTTGCTGAATATGTTCATGAGCACCTGCCGGAATACAATACCAGGGTGACCGTTTTGGGACATCTTCAACGCGGGGGTAGCCCAAGTTGCTTCGACAGGGTACTTGCAAGCCGGTTAGGTGTTAAGGCGGTCGAGTTCCTGCTTGACGGTCAGCGCGATATCATGGTCGGATTCGACGGTGAAAAAATCGTATCCACACATATCAATAATGTGACTAAAGGAAGTCATGTCATAAACAGAGAATTATTAAGAATATCTGATATATTATCAGTTTAACAAACAACAAAATTATTTATCATGTCTAATTTGAAAATCGGAATAAACGGATTTGGAAGAATAGGTCGAATTGTATTCAGAGCTACATTAAAGCGTTCTAATGTGGATGTTGTGGCCATTAACGACCTTTTGGATGTTGAACACCTCGCTTACCTGCTTAAATATGATTCTGTTCATGGTCGGTTCGACGGTAAGATAGAAGTTAAGGATGGTCATCTTGTAGTGGATGGTAAAACCATTAGAATAACTGCCGAAAGGGATCCGAAAAATCTTAAATGGGATGAAGCCGGTGTAGATATCGTAGCTGAATGTACCGGTATTTTTACCACCCTGGATACTGCAGATGCTCACCTTGAGGCAGGCGCCAAAAAAGTGGTTATCTCTGCTCCCAGCAAGGATGCTCCAATGTTCGTCATGGGTGTTAACCATCATGAGGTTAAAGCATCAGACCGTATTATTTCAAATGCATCATGCACCACAAACTGCCTCGCTCCTGTAGCGAAGGTCCTTGACGATAATTTCGGAATAGAAGAAGCGCTTATGACCACAATTCATGCCGCTACCTCTTCGCAGATGACTGTTGACGGACCATCAAGAAAGAATTACAGGCTGGGTCGATCAGCAATTCATAATATCATTCCAACCTCAACCGGTGCGGCAAAGGCAGTTGGTAAGGTAATTCCGAAGTTAAATGGAAAAATTACAGGTATGGCATTCAGGATACCCACTATGAATGTTTCTGTGGTAGATCTTACCGTAAAGCTTCAAAAGGATACCAGCTATGAGGAGATCAAAAGAGTGTTTAAAGAAGCTGCAGAGGGTGAACTGAGCGGTATTCTCGGTTACACCGAAGAAGCTGTGGTCTCACAGGATTTTGTCAGTGATGCGCGTACCAGTATTTTTGATGCCGGTGCAGGTATCGAACTCAACTCAAGATTCTTTAAGGTAGTCTCCTGGTACGATAACGAATTTGGTTATTCCAATAAGCTCATCGAACTGGCTCTTCATGCCAATAGCCTGTAAAGACTACGTAAAACATGATCTTTATCGTTGATAGTGGATCTACCAAGAGTGATTGGTTAGCGATTGACTCTGAGGGTAAACAGCTGTTGGACAGACAGCGTACCACCGGGCTCAATCCGGATATTCTTTCCCCTACCAAACTCGAGGCCACCATTCGTAAGAATCCGGTTCTGATAGCGAACAAGAATGTAGTCTCTCACTTGTTCTTCTACGGTGCGGGATGCGGGACGGAACGACCACGATTAATGCTCGAAACCGTACTCAGCACTTTTTTCCCGAATGCCCAGGTTTCGGTTAAGGAAGACACATATGCAGCTGTATATGCCACGGTGGGTTACGAACACAAGCCAGCAGTGGTTTGTATAATGGGTACAGGATCCAATTGTTGTTATTTCGATGGTGAAAACGTAGAACAGCGTGTTAATTCCCTGGGGTATTCAGTAATGGATGATGCTTCAGGGAATTACTTCGGCAGAAAACTGATCCGTGACTACTACTTTGGGCAAATGCCGGATTACTTGAAAGTTTCTTTTGCTGAAAAGTATAATATGGATTCTGATTTCATCAAGTTCAATTTATATAAGCAGCCAAATCCCAATGCCTATCTGGCTAAATTCGCAGAGTTTATGTTTCTGAATAAGGATTCTGAATACGTAAGGGAGATGATCAAGGATGGTGTCAGGCTATTTGCAAGAAACATGATCTTTCAGTTTGAGGAGGAACTAAAAGACTGTCCGGTGCATTTTGCCGGATCAATAGCTTACTTCAGCCAGGATGAAATAAGGGAGGTGGGTGAAGAACTTGGTTTCAGAGTTGGAAACTTTGAACGACGTCCCATTGAAGGACTGGTCAAATATCATGTAAATTCTCTGAAGAAAAGCTGATCTCGAGCTTCGTTCATCCTTCAATGGCGATCATGCTGATCTCCACGTTCACATCTTTTGGGAGTCGGGCTACCTCAACCGTTTCCCGTGCAGGAGCCTTTTCCTCTGAAAAATATTCGCCGTAAATCGCATTGATCCTCCCAAAGTTATCCATATCCGAGATAAAGATGGTGGTTTTTACCACTTGTTCAAAGCCCATGCCTGCTGCTTCCAGAACCGCCTCAAGGTTTTTCATGACCTGTCGGGTTTCCTCCTCAATTGTCCCCAAAACGAGCTCGTTGGTTTCGGGATTAAAGGCGATTTGACCCGAGGTATACAGGGTATTATTAAATTTAACAGCCTGGTTGTACGGCCCTATTGGCGCAGGGGCTTTTGAAGTTTGTATTATAGTTTTCATTTTCTGAAATAATTAAAGTCTTCTGTCTTGCTGGCGACGCTGATCATATTTAAGGTCCTTGAGCAGGCTCGATTTAATTCCGATAAAGAAATTCCATGAACTTCTCTCACTGAACGGGATCCATGAAAAGTTCATTCTCCAGCTGAGAAGATCCCGTTCAAACCTGAGCTGGGTATAAGTGATCCCTTTGCTTTTGAGGTCGTAACCCGAGGAAAACCCGAATGTCCAGCGTTTGCTGAGTTCGATGTCACCGGAAAACATAAGTGAATGAGAGGATATCTCACTCTGTCTCCTGGTATTGTTATAGTTGACTGCATAAGCCAACCTCACCCTCCAGGGAACTGCGTTTGAAAATAAAGGAGATGGCCCCGTTTCCACTTCGTCCTCAGCTGTGCCTGTAAAACGACCATCAGCAAAGTCCTGTGGTTTACCAAACAGGTCATCGGCACGACCACCGCTGCTGACTGACTCTTGGATGGCGGCCTCATCTTCCCGTGACTCATCCTTTTTAAAAGATTTACTGTTGAGGGAGTAATTGAAGGTCAGGTTAGCACTTGTAAGCCTGAACAGACTACCACCATTATCGATGTTGAATTTGTCTATCTTATTGTTGTTGTTGTCCAAAGCATAGGGATCAAGAGTGGCCCCAAAATTCACGTTCATCTTGTTATTGAAAAGTGTGGTTCCCCCTGTTACACGCACTGGAGCCCATTTAAGGGAATCGGCTGCGATATTGTAATTCGTTGAGAAATTAAGGTTGTTTAGAAGCATGACCTTCTTTGGCTCGGTTGCGGTGGTGTCCCTGTCCCTTACCTTGGCTTCGATGGTGTTGCTAACAGCAATCCCGATGGAACTGGCGAAATTATTGGTCGGGATCCCGAAGATAGATTCCTCGAACCGGGTATATTCCACCTCATCAACTGTGGTGCCATCGGCGTCTATGACCTCGTAGGTATCGTAATACTGACTGAATGCCGGCGAGATATTATAACTTATGGTGGGTCTTATCACATGTCTGATGGCCTGGATTTTCTTGTCCTTCCCGAAATCAAACATCCCATAGATTGTGGTTCCCAGGCTGGTGCTGAAATTATAAGTTCTGAAACTGTCAAACCCCTTCTTCTCACGGGTAACCACCTGCTGAAGACTTTGGTCGAACTCCCGCTCAATGGTTCTGAACGTCCAGACTTCCTGGTAATTTGTTCCCGCACTGACACTCAAATACCTGAACAGTTTAAAATTAGTACTTAAAGGAATGTTATGCTGGACCCCCATTTTTGCATCATCGAACATTTCCTTTTTAAAAAAGAGCGAATCTGTTGTCTGGATACGATTTTCACCTCTCAAATTATATTGAAAGTTCACGTTCTGAATAAGTCCTTTTTTAGAACCTGCCTTAGGTGCGAATGGAAAGATACGGCCAACACTGCCCTGTAAAGTGGGAAGGGTCATATTGATGATCTCGGTATTGGTGTTCTGCGAATGCGTAGCGGTTAAACTCAGGTTCACCTGGGGCTCACCAGGGAAGGTTTTAGAATAGGAAACCGATGAGGCCAGTGTGTTGTTAAGAAAATTCGACGCGTTCAGCTGGTTGATGGACTGCTGGTAATACCGGCTGCTTCCAAGATTTACAGATGCCGAAAATCTTGAGTTGGGATTGGCCTTGGCATCCTGGTTATGTGACCACCTGATATTGTAAATACTGCTTTTGGAGAAATCAGGAAATCCACGTTCACTGTTGATGAGGTTTTCATACCTGAAATTGACCGATCCCCTGAATCTGTATCTCAACGCATAACTGCTCTGAAGCCGAAGTCCATAACTTCCGTTGGTGTAGTAATCACCCAGTACTGCCAGGTCAACATAGTCACTTATGGCAAAATAATAACCGCCGTTCTGAAGAAAATATCCTCGATCGTTACCGGTATCCTCTCCAAATGAAGGGATTATTATTCCAGAAGTTCGTTTATTCGTCAGGGGAAAGAAACCAAATGGTAATCCAATGGGAGTAGGAACATCATATATGAACATATTGGTTAGGCCTGTAACCACCTTCTTGCCTGGGACCACCTTTCCTTTCCTGATAAGGAAATAATATTCAGGGTCGTCCAAATCCTCAGCTGTTGTGTAACGTCCGCGGGAGATAAAGTAGACCGAATCGTTTTCTTTCTTGGTGCGCTCAGCGATTATGGTTCCTCCTTGCTGTTCGGTCTTTGAATTCCAAACCAACGCGCGCCGGGTATCAAAATTAAAACGGATAGAATCCGGTTCTATCACATCCTGCCCCTGTTTGAATACCGGATGCTGACTGTAATTTCCCACTGAATCCTTTATCCTTCCTGCATACACTTCATTGATGGCATAGTCGATAATAATTATACCGGCCGTAATCTGCATGTCCTGGTAATAAACCTCCGCATTATTATACAGGTATATTTTCTTATCTCTCTGATTTATAGATACATAGTCGGTGGCTGTATACTTCACCTTGCTTTCAAGGAAGCCGCCCTGTGCCTTAGTGGTATCTACTTTGATCGTATCCTGGAGTCGCTCGTTGACCGGGCTCGTCCTTAGGCTGTCCGTAACCACTTCAACGGAATCCGAAGCAGGCTTAGGATTGATTGTTGGACTCGGTTCAGGGATGTCCTGGGCCAGGCAGAAAGTGTTGATAAACACTGTAAAACTCAAGGCTAAAAGTATTTTAAAGCAGTTTGTCCGCAAGGCTTTAAGGTGTATTTTTGTAAAAGTATGGCTCGGTTTTTGAATTGCCAAAAGTACATATATTTTTTTAGCGGATTGAGCTCTGATGCAGAATCAAATTCAAAATAAATAGCAATACCACCACGTTTAGACACTATGCAAACGAGACCCAAATATCTTTTAGTATTCCTTGTATTTTTATTAACATCCATGGTTTACAGCCAGGCGTCGGCCGATAAATTTGTCGTAGTGCTCGATGCCGGCCACGGGGGTAAGGATCCGGGGCGTCCAACAAAGCATGGCTACAAAGAAAAGGATATCGCCCTCAGCATTGTTCTCAGATTGGGGAAAAGATTGGAAACGAATAAGGATATAGAGGTAATCTATACCAGGAAGACCGATAAATTCCTTGAATTGTTTGAGCGCGCGGCAATTGCCAATAAGGCCGATGCTGATCTATTTGTCTCGGTGCATTGTAATGCTCATCACACCCAGGCTTACGGGGCTGAAACCTATGTGTTAGGCCTCCACAGGGAGGATGCAAATTTTAACGTCGCAAAAGAGGAAAATGAAGTTATATTCCTCGAGGACGATTATGAGAAGAATTATGAAGGCTTTGATCCCAACTCCCCTGAATCCCTCATTGGTCTGACCCTGATGCAGGAGGATTATCTAGATCAGAGCATATTGCTTGCTAGCCTGGTTCAAAACAACTTTACGGATAAACTTAAGCGCAGGAACCGGGGTGTGAAGCAGGCAGGATTCTGGGTGCTTCACAACACTTACATGCCAAGCATCCTGGTTGAGACCGGCTTTATCTCGAATAAGAAAGAGGGTGATTATCTCAATTCCGGCCGTGGGAAGGATGAGATGGCCAAGGCTATCTCTGATGCCATCCTGGATTATAAATCATCATTAAATACTGGCGCTGAGAACTTTTTTGTTGATTCGAGCTCAAACGGATCAGGAGAAAACGGTTCTTCTAATTATCCCGATATAACCTTTAAGGTTCAGATTGCTGCCAGTTCAAGGGATCTTGAGACCAAACCATACAACTTCAACGGCCTGGAGGAACTTTCCAAGGAAAAAAAAGGCAAAGTTTATCGTTACTTCTACGGATCAACCTCCGATTACGATTTAATTCAGCAGAAAAAACTGGAAGCCATTAAGAAAGGATTCGCAACATGCTTTGTAGTCGCCTTTAAAAACGGAGAACGAATTCCCATTAATAAGGCCTTGAAAACTAGTTCAAATTAGTCAGCCATTATTTAAATTAATTGCTAATTTTGTTCCGAACCAAAACGATTTGAATTGGCAATTTCAAAAGAAGTTAAAACCGCAGCCCTCGTCATTATTGGGCTGTTGTTGATTATTTTTTTATTCAACTACCTGAAAGGCGAAAATCTACTGGATTCCTCCCGCCGTTTTTACGCTGAATTCGACAATGTTGAAGGACTGGATACTTCTGCCCCTGTAACCATAAATGGATTTCAGGTAGGCCGGGTACAGGAAATTTCCTTTATCGATGAGCAGCAGGGAAAGTTGAGGGTCATGCTGTTGCTTGATAATGATTTTAAGTTTTCTGAGAACAGTGAGGCACAGTTAGTCGAAAATGGTCTCATAGGTGGAAAGGCCATTGCCATTATTCCAGCTTTTGATGGCGGCCCCGAGGCAAAAACGGGAACGACGTTGAGAAGCAGTATGAAACCGGGTTTAAGTGAATTGCTTAATCAGAAGCTGACCCCGTTACAAGAAAAGATCGAAACGGTAATGGTGAGTGCTGATAGTCTGATGACCAATATCAATTCGGTTTTTGATTCCCAGACAAAGGCAAACCTAAAGGCCAGTATTGCGCAATTGAACAGTACCATTGCATCTTTTAAGGCTACGAGCAATTCAATTAACCAGCTCGTAACCGAAAACCAGGAAAAACTGGACAATACCCTGACCAATGTCGAACGTATATCTTCCAACCTCGGGAATATAACAGACTCCATAGCATCGGCTAATCTTACCCAGACAATAAGAAACCTTGAATCAACGGTTGGCGAATTTGATGCTGTCTTATCGAGTATAGAGCAGGGAGAGGGATCCCTGGGGAAATTATTGAAAGACGAAGGCCTTTACAATAACCTCGAAGGTGCATCCAAACAATTGGAGCAATTGCTTCAGGATATGAAATTGAACCCGAAACGCTATGTGCATTTCTCACTCTTCGGAAAGAGGCCTAAGCAGTATGATGCTGATGGCAATGAAATAAAAGAGAGCAAGAATTGATTCAATGGATTATCTGCCTAACATAGTATTCGCTATGATCCTGGCTTTTGGGATCTGGTACTTTGCCCGCAATATTGGCCGGTTGAAGAAAATAATCGGCATGGGGCGGGATATAGACCTCAGCGACAATAAAGGCGAACGCTGGAAGAATATGGCCATGATCGCTATTGGCCAGAGCAAGATGGTGGCTCGCCCCCTTTCCGGTATCCTGCATATAATTGTATATCTCGGTTTTATAATAATAAATATCGAGGTTTTGGAGATCGTAATCGACGGTCTGCTTGGAACGCATCGGGTATTCCGGGGTATCGGTCCTCTTTATGCCGTTCTGATAGGAGTCTTTGAAGTTTTTGCGGTTTTGGTATTGGTAGCCGTAATTCTTTTCTGGACCAGGAGAAATGTTTCCAGGATCAGGAGATTCTGGAGTGCCGAAATGACGAGCTGGCCCAGAAATGACGCTAACAATATCCTTTATTTCGAAATGGTCCTCATGGGTTTATTTCTTTTGATGAACGCCACAGATGCGCCCTTTCAACAAATGGATAGCGGAAACTGGATTAGCCAGTATATAGCGCCATGGTTTAGCGGGATGCATGAAAACACCCTTCATATCATTGAACGTACTGCCTGGTGGTTACACATTATTGGTATTCTCGGATTCTTGAATTATTTGTACTATTCCAAGCATTTGCACATTCTTCTCGCCTTTCCCAATACATATTACGGAAGTCTTCAACCCAAGGGGCAACTGGACAATCTGGAGGCAGTGACCAATGAGGTAAAACTGATGATGGACCCGAACGCCGATCCCTTTGCCGCTCCTGCCGATGAATCAATGGAGGAGCCCGGGAAATTCGGCGCAAGTGATGTACAGGATCTGAATTGGCTACAGTTGTTGAATGCATACAGTTGTACCGAATGTGGCAGATGTACGAGTGTCTGCCCGGCTAATCAAACGGGGAAAAAACTCTCCCCGAGAAAGATAATGATGGATACCAGGGACAGGGCTCAGGAAGTGGGAAGGGCCATGTTCGCAAATAATGGAAAGGCTGAAGAGGATGGCAAACAACTTTTAGATGATTATATTAGCCGCGAGGAATTATGGGCCTGTACAAGTTGTAACGCATGTGTTGAGGCTTGTCCGGTAAGTATAAATCCTCTGTCCATCATAATGGATATGCGAAGGTACCTGGTTATGGAACAATCGGCTGCACCTTCAGAATTGAATAATATGATGTCGAATATTGAGAACAATGGTGCGCCATGGCCATATAACCAGATGGACAGGCTTAATTGGGCGAGTGAATAAATTGAAGAAATCGGAATAATTTATAATAAATGAAAAAAGAGGAAGTAGAAAAACTATTACATGACCAGGTTGAAGAGAGTGGTGAACATATAAGTCCGGTGTTGCCCCCGGGAATAAAAAATTATTTGGTAGATATAGACGGAACCATCTGTGACGACATTCCCAATGAGGAGCCAGAGCGGATGCTAACGGCCAGGGTATACCCCGATGCTCTTAATACTTTGAATAAGTGGTATGATGAAGGGCATATCATCTGCTTTTTTACCTCCCGAACCGAGGCGCACAGGGATTATACCGAGAGATGGCTTAAGAAGCATGGCTTTAAATATCATAGCCTCCTGATGGGTAAGCCACGAGGAGGGAATTACCACTGGATAGACAATCACCTTGTAAAGGCTACCCGATACAGGGGAAAGTTTACAGATCTTATTGAGAAGGAAGTAACGATTCACGTTTTCGACGACGGAAAGCACGATTGATATGAGCGAAGCGATCAAGGTACCTACGATGGCCGATTATATGGCCCAGGGAAAGACTCCTGAAGTTCTTTTCTGGGTGGGCTGTGCCGGTAGTTTTGACGACAGGGCCAAGAAGATCACCAAGGCTTTTGTTAAGTTATTAAACCAGGCCGGGGTGGAATTTGCTGTTCTGGGTACTGAAGAAAGCTGCTCTGGCGATCCTGCCAAACGTGCGGGGAACGAATTCCTTTTTCAGATGCAGGCCATGGGGAACATCGAGGTTCTTAATGCCTATGAAGTGAAGACCATAGTGACGGCCTGTCCACATTGTTTTAATACCATCAAGAATGAATATCCCGGACTGGGGGGTAATTACAGTGTAATGCACCACACCCAGTTTCTCAACAAGCTTATCAAAGATGGCCGCTTGTTAGTGGAAGGCGGACAATTCAAAGGTAAACGAATCACTTTTCATGATCCCTGTTATCTGGGCAGGGCCAACCAGGTTTACGAGGCGCCAAGAGACCTTATTAAAAAACTGGATGCCGAGTTGATCGAGATGAAGAAATGCAGGCAAAACGGCCTATGTTGCGGAGCCGGTGGAGCCCAGATGTTTAAAGAGGCTGAAAAGGGTGATAAGGAGGTCAATATTGAACGTACCGAACAAGCTCTGGAGACCAGGCCGGAAATCATCGCAGCCGGATGCCCGTTTTGTAATACTATGATGACAGATGGTGTAAAAGCCAAAGAGAAAGAAAATGAAATCGCCGTTTTGGATGTGGCCGAACTCATCGCGCAGGCAAAAGACCTTTAAATTATGCTAATCGATTTTGATCAACTTCCCGAAAGTTCACGGGTTTGGGTATACCAGGCTAACCGGTCTTTTAATGATTCCGAGTTGGAATCCATCCGAATGAGTCTGGATCTGTTTTTAAATAAATGGACAGCACATGGAAGTGATTTGCATGCAGCATATCTTATTAGATATAAGCGATTTATAGTTATTGGATTAAATCAAGACTTGAATCAAGCTACGGGCTGCTCAATCGATGCTTCGGTACATTTTATTCAGCAATTGGAGAAACAATTCAATGTCGATTTGCTCGATAAGATGAATGTGTCCTACAAGCAAGGCGAGTATGTTGCCTACAAACCGCTGAATGAATTCAAAAAAATGGCGAAAGAGAGGGCGGTTTCCCCGAACACCATAGTTTTTAATAATCTGGTGGCCACCAAGGCCGAGTTTGAGGATAATTGGGAAGTTCCGGCCAGGGAAAGCTGGCACGCGAGGTTTCTCAACTAGTTGTTAATTATCTTCTTTATAAATCTATCTTAAATTGAAAGGAGTTGATGCCAAAAATGCTATTTTGGCATAGTTTTTCGTTTAGAAAATTGACGAATTTCAAGTTATGCGCATAGTTCCCTTATCTCTCCTTTGTTTTCTTGTTTCAACGGTATTTTTTGCCCAAACGGCTGATCCTTTATCCGCTTTCAATCCGGAATCACAGACTAAATGGGTTGATAGCGTATACAACAGCCTGAACATCGATGAAAAGATAGGCCAGCTTTTTATGGTCATGGTTTTCTCTAACCAGGATGATAAAACCAAGGCGGCCATGCTAAGGCACGTGGAGCGTGATGGCATAGGAGGGGTGATTTTCTCAAAGGGCGGACCTGTTCGTCAGGCCAGGCTGACCAATGAATTTCAATCGAAGGCGAAAACACCATTGCTCATCGCAATGGACGCTGAGTGGGGATTGAGCATGCGACTTGATTCCACATACGCCTTCCCCTGGAATATGACACTCGGAGCTGTTCAGGACAATAAGCTAATTGAAGCTACAGGACGTCACATAGGGGAGCATTGCAAACGACTTGGTGTGCATGTAAATTTTGCACCTGTTGTCGACATCAATACAAATCCTCAAAATCCGATTATCGGGAATCGCTCTTTTGGTGAAGACCGTGACAATGTAACCGAAAAGGCACTCGCTTTCATGAAGGGGATTCAAAGTACAGGGGTTCTGGCAACTGCTAAGCATTTCCCGGGTCATGGCGATACCGACCAGGATTCACATAAGACCCTGCCAACCGTAAACTTTGATTCGAAACGAATTTACTCGGTAGAACTTTTTCCCTATCGGAAATTGATCGATGATAACCTTGCGAGCGTTATGGTAGCCCATTTGAACGTACCGGCATTGGAGTTACGAACCGATTATCCCTCGTCTATTTCAGAGACTATAGTCACCAAAATACTAAAAGAAAATCTCGGGTTCAAGGGTCTCATTTTTACCGATGCCCTCAATATGAAGGGCGTGTCAAATTTCAGTGAATCAGGTGATATAGACCTGGCAGCTTTTAAGGCTGGAAATGATATGTTGCTTATTTCTGAAGATGTCCCAACAGGTATAAGAAAGATCAGGACCGCTTTGGACTCAGGTGAAATTTCCCCAGAGCGTTTAGAGCATTCAGTGAAGAAGGTTTTAAAAGCAAAATATAAAGTGGGACTGGACAAGTATAAACCTGTTGTGCTGGATGGCCTGCATGAGGACCTTAACAGGTTTAAGGATGAGGCGCTCCACGAGGAGTTGATGGAAAGTGCGATAACTGTGGTCAAGAATAAATCGAAATTGCTCCCCCTGCACCGCCTGGAAAACATGAAGATCGCTTATGTCCAACTCGGTGAGGAGAACGGTGACCATTTTTATGACATTCTACGGAAATACACCGATGTCCACAAGATCGACAGTGACCGGTTAGATGACCTGGTAAATCGGCTTAAAAATTATAACACTGTAATTGTTGGGTTGCATAAATCTAACGCCAATCCATGGAAGAGTCATAAAATTGCTGATAAGGATCTCGTATGGTTATATGAAATTGCCCGGACCAACCGTATAATTCTGAATGTATTCACAAAACCTTATGCCTTAAGCGACTTGAAAAGCACGGAGAATTTTGAGAGTATCATGGTTTCTTACCAGAATAGCAAGATCGCTCAGGAAAAATCGGCTCAGGTGATTTTCGGAGCTCTTGCTGCCAGGGGTAAATTGCCGGTTTCGGCGGGTGAAGATTTTAAGGCTGGGACCAGTATCCAGTTTCCTGCAGCCAGTAGGTTAGGATATAGTATTCCTGAGAGGGTCGGAATAAATTCACTAAAGCTGGCTAAGATCGATTCAGTGGCTCAGTTCGCCGTTGATCAGCAGATGACCCCGGGAATCCAACTCCTGGTGGCCAGGCAAGGCAAGGTTGTTTACAACAAGAATTTTGGCAAGCACACTTATTCGGGTAATACCCCGGTTGAGTGGGACCATATCTATGATGTGGCCTCCTTAACCAAGATAATGGTGACCATGCCGTTACTCATGGAAATGGTGGAACGAAATTTAGTTAGCCTGGACACTGAATTGGCAAAGATTCTGCCTGAATATAAAAACTCAAATAAGGCTGATATCACCATCAAGGAGATGCTTTCGCATTATGCAAAACTAAAACCATGGATCCCTTTTTACACCAAGACCCTGGATTCGGTTACGAAAAAACCCTTGGAAGAATATTACCGACCAAAAAAAAGCGAGGATTTCAATATTGAGGTGGCTAATAATATGTATCTCAGGTCGGATTATCCGGATTCCATTCAAAAGATCATTAAGGAAAGTGACCTTTTAAGCCGGTTAAGATATCGTTACAGTGACCTGCCATATTATATTCTGAAGAAATATATTGAGGACTTTTACGACCAATCACTTGATAAACTGATCCAGCAGCGATTTTTTAAACCTTTAGGTGCTAACTTTACAACATATAATCCTCATGAGGTCTTCAGCGATAACATGATTATTCCTACTGAGAAGGACGATTATTTCAGGTACAGGGAGATCCGCGGATATGTCCATGACATGGGTGCGGCAATGCAGAATGGGGTTGGTGGCCATGCCGGAGTTTTCAGTAATGCCAACGATGTTGCCAAAATGATGCAATTATTCCTGCAGAAAGGGTATTATGGCGGACGACGATATTTTAACACCCAGACCATGGATAAATTCAACAGATGTTATTACTGTCATAATGACAACAGGCGGGGCGTTGGATTCGATAAACCTCAGTTGGGTGACCAAGGGCCAACATGCGGATGTATCTCGATGACCAGTTTTGGTCATTCAGGATTCACCGGAACTTATGCCTGGGCCGATCCTGAAGAGGAAGTTGTGTATGTGTTCCTGGCCAACAGGACATACCCGGTTGCCGGAAGAAACAGGCTGTTGAGGGAGAATATAAGAACAGAAATACAGAGGCTGATATACGAGGCCATTGAAGAATAAAAATTATGAAAATCGGAATTGTTTGCTATCCTACATTTGGTGGTAGCGGAGTTGTGGCCACAGAGCTTGGCCTGGAATTGTCCAGGCGGGGACATGAAGTTCATTTTATTACCTACAGTCAGCCCGTTCGGCTCGAACTCATAGGTAGTAACCTTCATTTTCACGAAGTCAATGTGCCCGATTATCCGCTTTTTCACTATCAGCCTTATGAGCTTGCATTGTCGAGTAAGCTGGTTGATATGGTGAAATTGCACGGGATTGAACTTTTACATGTCCATTATGCAATCCCTCATGCCTTTGCGGCTTATATGGCAAAGAAAATGCTTCATGAAGAAGGTATTGAAGTGCCCTTTGTAACAACGCTTCACGGCACGGATATCACCCTTGTGGGCAGTCACCCCTTCTATAAATCGGCAGTGACCTTCAGCATCAACAAAAGTGATGCTGTAACATCGGTTTCTCAAAATCTTAAAGATGAAACACTCAGGCTGTTCGATATTAAGAGACAAATTGATGTGGTGCCAAACTTTATCGACCTAGAAAAGCATGAGTATCACTTTACCGATTGCCAGAGGGACTTAATGGCCAAACCAGAGGAACGTATCCTTACTCATATCAGTAACTTCAGACCCGTTAAGCGCATACATGACATCATACAGATCTTTTATAAAGTTCAAAAGGAAATTCCTGCTAAACTGATGATGGTAGGTGAGGGACCGGAGAAAGAACCTGCCGAAATGCTCTGCGAAAAACTCGGAATTGCAGATAAGGTTTTGTTCTTCGGAAATAGCAGTGAAATAGATCAGATTCTGTGTTTTAGCGATCTGTTCCTTTTACCTTCGGAAACCGAGAGCTTCGGACTTGCGGCACTGGAAGCCATGGCAGCGGGAGTTCCAGTGATCTCAAGCAATTCAGGTGGAATACCCGAGGTTAACAATCACGGTGTCTCGGGATTTCTAAGCGAGGTAGGTGATATCGATGATATGACTGCCAATGCCCTATATATCCTGAGGGATGAGGACCGGTTGAAGCAATTCAAGAAGAACGCTAAAGAGGAATCAAAAAACTTCAATATTCACGAGATCGTACCCCTTTACGAGGCCATTTATGAGCGCACTCTGGCTAATTGCATTTCCATTTAAAAAATAATTTTGGTTCAATTGATTACCTTTCTGAACTAATCATCATCATATCATGAAGAGAAAGGATTTTTTAAAACTCGGGCCAGCCGCAGCACTCTTCTTTGGCTTTACTCCTTCAATCATCGGTTGTAAGACAGAAAAAGAGCAATCCATTCAGGATCTGGAGATCGAAAAATTGTTGGCAAGTCGCGCAGTAAAAGGTGACATGGCGGAATTCTCATGTCCGCCTGTACAAACAGTACGTATCGGAATGATCGGAATGGGAAACAGGGGTAGTGTCCTGATTCAGATGTTTGATTACTTGATAGCGAACAAACATGCACAAGTAGTGGCCCTGTGCGACCTAGTGGACCAAAAGCTTCAGAAAAACAACGAATACCTTAAAACCATTCAGACAGAAGAGGCTGACCTGTACTCTGGCGATGAGCAGGCGTGGAAAAAATTGGCAGAACGGGACGATATCGATCTTTTAATAATAGCTACACCCTGGAAATGGCATGCTGAAATGTCGATCTATGGAATGGAAAACGGAAAGCATGTAGCCTGTGAGGTGCCCATTGCCTACACGATGGAAGATTGCTGGAAGATCATAGAAACCTCAGAACGCAGCAGGAAGCATTGTATGATGATGGAGAATTGCTGCTTTAACGGAGAGGAACTATGGATTTTGAACATGATTGACCAGGGCGTTTTTGGAGATCTGAACCATGCTGAGGGCGCTTATATTCATGACCTCAGAAAACATATGCTGGACGATAGCTATTATGAAGGTCAGTGGCGCATTAAGCATCATCAGACCAGGAATGGGAATTTCTATACCACTCATGGGCTGGGACCGGTTAGTTATTATATGGATATAGGCAGGGGAGACAATTTCGACTACCTGGTCTCCATGAGTTCGAGGGAGCAGAGTTTGAGTGAGGCAGCTTTTCGGGAAGGGAGTGAAATCTCAGGTTTTGATTGTGGTGATATGAATACAACCTTGATTCGTACCATGCAGGGCCGGACCATCATGCTCCAATTTGATGTCCATACAGGAAGGCCGTACTCCAGGCTAAATACGGTTACGGGTACGAAGGCTGTTCATCAGGGGTACCCTTCGCGGCTCTATGTTGGAAAGGAGGAGCTGCAATGGGGGCACAGCTGGATGGATGAGGCTGGTTACAAAGAATACAGGAATAAATATGATCACCCCTTATGGAAAAAGTTACGCGAGCAAATTGATGCTAACGCCGTTGGCCATGGAGGCATGGATTTCGTCATGATTTATCGTTTGATCCGCTGTCTGAACGAAGGAATACCTCTGGATATCAATGTTTATGATGGTGTTATGTGGAGTGCGATTACCCCCTTATCTGAGTTATCTGTCGCTAACTCAAGCCTATCTGTTAAAATCCCCGATTTTACAGGTGGACAATGGGAAACTGCGCAACGCAATCCAGTGCTTCGTGACATCATATAAAAAAACCACCGCTTGGGTGGTTTTTAAGAAAAAATTTTGTTCTAAAACTGATATCGCAACCCTAAGGCGATGTCGAAATCGACATCATCGTTAAAATCGCCAAATCCGATCTCTGGTCTGAAATCCAGGGAGATCAGCAACGGAATGTCAAAATCGTATTCTATTCCAATATCTCCAGCCGCCAAAAGTGCCGTTTCCGAATCGTCTGAACCAGCTGGTAATCCACCTATACTATAGGAAGCAAAGCCTCCACCAACACCTGCATACCAGTTGAAGTTGCCGTCAAGGTTCCATACCCATTGGTATAATCCAATAACACGGATGGCATCATAATTACTGCCGTTTCGCCATCCCAGTCCGAATTCAAGCCGGTTGATGTCACCAATGGCTCTTTGATAGGATATCTCAGCTCCGAATCCGTCACTGTCACCTAATCGCAACCCCAGAGCATTGTCGGCTATACGCTGCGAGAACGCTAAACTGCATGTGATGAAAAACGCTAAGGTTAACAGTACATACTTGGATTTCAGAGATTTCTGATCAGATATTGGTTGATTTCGAAAAAATGAAGTTTTCATACAAATTATTTTTTAGTTTCAATGAACAAAGAAATTTAAATGATCGCAATGATACAAGGCGATTCAAATGAATTTGTTAACAAGTAACATAACGGGGTATTCCTGTTATAATTGTAGAAACTCGATTAGATTAGACCATCAATCTATCCTGAGGCCTGATTTAATGACCGAGATTACTGCTACCAGCTGGTCTGAATTGACCCTATCCTGATCGCCTGTATAAAAGGGCAAATGTTTGTCATTCTGGTAATGGTAAAGTTTCCATCTCTTGAATTGATACTCCAGGGCAGTGAGATGTTCAATCCAGTTGCCCGAATTGAGGTAAAGGGTTTCACCGTTCTTATTTCTGATCATCGCTATCTTCGGTTGGTGTGTATGTCCATTTATAACATAGTCATAGCCTTTGGAGATCGCCAGGTTGCTGACGGCTTTTTCAATATTCCGCCTATGTTTTTCGCTATTTTTCACTTGGGTTTTACCGGTCCCGGCAAGGGAATATCTTCCCTGCCCACATCTTTCCGATACCCCTTTTATCATTCGGTTAAGTAATATCAGGATATCATATCCTGCTGTGCCCAGTTTGGCCAGCCATTTGGCATATTTGATGGATAAGTTGAATAAATCACCATGCAAGAACCACGCTTTTTTATCGTCAAGATCCAGCACCAACCTGTCGACAATAGAGATTCCGCCTAAATTTATATCACTGAATTTCCGCAGTAATTCATCGCGGTTGCCGGTTATATAATAAACCTTTGTTCCTGTTGCAGCCAGGTCCGTGATCTTATTCAGCACTTTGAGATGAGAGGAGGGAAAATCCCCTTTTTTGTATTGCCGCATATCGATGATATCCCCGTTGAGAATAAGTTTCTTTGGATTGATACTATTGAGATAAGCGAGCAACTCCGTGGAATGACTCTGTTCTGTTCCCAAATGAACATCAGAAATGACGGCGACTTCTACTTTGCGTTTGAGTTTCAATTTCAGCTTAAGTTGATGGTGCAAATATCAAACATCATTGTTAATTGAAGATTATGTGTGGATTAACAAACAGTCAGTTTTAGGTTAATAAATGGTTAGACTTTCGCTCGGTTTACCGAACATATTCAGGTCTTCATTTTTGATTCTGTAATATTCAAACTACTTTAGCACAAATATTTATTTTATGGCCGGAAATTCCTTTGGAAAGGCGTTTAAATTAACAACATTTGGAGAGTCGCACGGAACGGCGATAGGTGGTATTATAGACGGTTGTCCGGCAGGTGTGGAAATCGACATCGAGGCCGTTCAGATTGATTTGGCCAGGAGAAGACCCGGTCAGTCCAAGATCGTAACCCAAAGAAAAGAGCTTGATGAGGTCACCTTTATGTCGGGGATCTTCGAAGGCGTGACCACGGGTACACCTATTGGTTTTGTTATCGGGAATACCGATCAGAGATCAAAGGATTATTCCCATATCAAGGACGTCTACCGTCCAAGCCATGCCGATTTTACCTATCAGGAAAAATATGGTCATCGCGATTACCGCGGTGGTGGAAGAAGTTCAGCCAGAGAAACCGCCTGCAGGGTGGTTGCAGGTTCAATCGCCAAGCAAATGCTCAGGGGAGTTGAAATTCATGCTTTCACATCCTCTGTCGGAAGTCTGAAATTGGACAAACCTTATCAGGACCTCGATTTCAATCAAACTGAAAATAATATTGTACGCTGTCCGGATCCGGAAATGGCCGAGAAGATGATTGAATTGATCAAGTCGATACGCAAGGAGGGTGATACCATAGGAGGAATGATAAGTTGTGTGGTTAGAAATGTTCCTGTCGGGCTCGGAGAACCTGTTTTCGATAAACTACATGCCCAGTTGGGAAAGGCTATGCTTTCTATCAATGCCGTAAAGGGCTTTGAATACGGCAGCGGATTTGCAGGCACCAGAATGAAGGGCAGCGAGCACAATGACAAATTCATGGCAGATGGAACCACTATAACCAATCACTCAGGTGGAGTCCAGGGAGGGATCAGCAACGGAATGGACATATATTTCAGCGTGGCATTCAAGCCTGTCGCGACACTGATGAAAAAACAGGATACGATCAATGAATCGGGGGAGTCTGTGGAAATGCAGGGTAAAGGCAGACACGATCCATGTGTTGTGCCGCGGGCGGTGCCTATAGTAGAAGCCATGACAGCATTGGTCATCGCCGATTTCTTTTTATTAAATCGACTTTCTAAAATTTAAGATCACTTATGAGAAAACTCGCATTACACTGGAAAATACTCATCGGAATGTTCCTCGGGCTGGTATTCGGCTTTATCATGCTTCAGTTTGAATCAGGACCAAAATTCGTGGAAGATTGGATCAATCCATTCGGAAGTATTTTTGTGAAGCTATTAAAGTTGATCGCTATCCCGCTTATCCTGGCCTCTCTAATCAAGGGTATTTCAGATTTGAAGGATATTTCAAAATTCGCCAATATCGGTCTTCGCACCATAGCGATGTACGTGTTTACAACTATTGTGGCTATTACCATTGGTCTTCTGCTGGTCAATACATTCCGTCCCGGAGATGGGGTATCCCAGGATACCATTGACAAGCTATCTGCTACCTATGCGGCCGACAGCGGCGTTCAGGATAAGATATTAGAGGCGGGAAATCAGAAGGAAAGCGGGCCGCTTCAATTTATAGTTGACATGGTCCCGGATAATGCAATTGGTTCCATGGCAGAAAACAAGAATATGCTTCAGGTTATTTTCTTTTCGATTTTCCTTGGGATCGCCATGTTATTGATAGGAGAAAAAAGTGCCAAACCTCTAAAAGACTTTTTTGATTCTTTGAATGAGGTCGTTCTTAAAATGGTCGATATGATAATGCTTACTGCCCCATTTGCGGTATTTGCCCTGCTGGCAAATGTAGTTGCCTCCTCGGGTGACCCCGATCTTCTTTATGCCTTGCTGTATTACAGCATAGTTGTCCTGATAGGGCTGATTTTAATGATTGTTTTTTACTCCATTTTGGTTTATACGGTGACCAAGAAGAACCCATTCTGGTTCCTGAAAGAGATCAGTCCGGCGCAATTACTGGCCTTTTCAACAAGCAGCAGTGCAGCCACTTTACCAGTGACCATGGAACGTGTAGAGGAGCATATTGGTGTTGATAAGGAGGTTTCCAGTTTTGTGCTACCCGTTGGAGCAACTATAAATATGGACGGCACCAGTTTGTATCAGGCCGTAGCGGCTGTGTTTATAGCACAGGCCCTGTTGCCCTATGATCTAACCCTTGCTGATCAGCTAACCATTGTGCTGACCGCTTTATTGGCTTCAATAGGAAGTGCCGCCGTACCCGGGGCCGGAATGGTAATGCTGGTAATTGTCCTGGAATCGATCAATTTTCCGGCCGATAAATTAGCCATCGGTCTCGCTTTGATATTTGCTGTAGACAGGCCATTAGATATGTGCCGAACCGTAATTAATGTAACCGGGGATGCATCGGTGTCAATGGTGGTGGCGAAATCGGTCGGTAAGCTTGGAAAACCAAGGCCCAAGCATTGGGATGACCATTACGAGGAAGTAAAATAAATTGGCTAAATTTAATTGGAATCAAACAGCAAAATAATGAATATCTGCTTTATTATGTATCCCTGGGATCAGATCGATCCTGAAAACGACACCAGTCTTGCCCTCATAAAGGAATGCTCTAAAAGAGGCCATGGAATTGCCATGTGCACGCCATCTAACCTCACCATACGCGACAGTGTTACCTGTGCATTCGTAACTGTGATTGGCAGAATGCAGAAGGTGCCGGCTACACTAAAGGCATTTTATAAAAAAGCAGAACTGAGGGAAGAAATGCTTCCTCTGGCTGGATTTGATGTGATCTTCTTCAGGGCCAATCCGCCACTCGATCCAATAATGTTGAACTTTCTGGACTCTGTAAAGGATGATGTATTTATTATCAATTCCCTGCGAGGCATGAGAGAGGCTAATAATAAACTTTATACAGCTGCTTTCGGAGAAAAGCACAGTAATATAATACC
>JBFKFP010000008.1:0-35557 GCA_041618535.1 Flavobacteriaceae bacterium | reverse complement strand
TTCTTAAAGCAAACAGTCAGCCAGATGGCATCAAGAGCTATAGCTACGTGGTAGCCCTCCTTGTTAATTACTTCAAAAGTCAGAAGGCCTCAAAACGTTAAATTAATCTTAAGGCTAAATATCAGGGGGCCTGAAAATGTATCTTTAGGCCTCATTTATCTAACCGTTTTTTATGAAGAGAACATATTTAGTAGTATCTGTGTTCCTGTCCCTCGCATTTTCTTTTGCACAGGAACATTTCCCCAAGAATGATGGCATTAAATCGGAGAATACGAATTATACCGCACTCACGAATGCCAAAATTCATGTAACACCCACCCAAATTATTGACTCAGGCACCTTGCTGATAAAAGATGGCAAAGTGGTGTCTGCTGGCACTTCAGTAAGCGTGCCTGCCAATGCGGTGGTGATTGATCTTGACGGTAAAAGTGTTTACCCCTCTTTTATCGATGTTTATTCGGGTTTTGGCATCGACAAGCCGAAGCGTCAGGGTGGCGGACGTTCACCTCAGTACGACCCAAGTCGTGAGGGATTTTATTGGAACGACCACATCATGCCTGAACAGACGGCCACTGAGTACTTCAAGTATGATCCAAAGACTGCGGCCGAACTGCGAAAAGCGGGATTTGGAGTGGTTAATACCCATATGCAGGACGGAATAATAAGAGGTACAGGATCGTTGATAGCTCTTACCGACAGCGGAGGAGATGCCTCAAGAATAATGGATCCGTCCTCTGCCCAGTATACGTCCTTCAGCAAAAGCGTGAGATCGAGACAATCCTATCCCAGCAGTATCATGGGATCTATGGCATTGCTCAGACAAGTTGCTCTTGATGCTGACTGGTATTCTAAAGGATTTTCAAAAACGACCGACCGTTCATTGGATGCATACAATTCTAATAAAAACATGGTCCAGATTTTTGATGCAGGCAGCAGGGCGAATATCGTGAGAGCGGATAAGGTAGGTGATGATTCCGGAATCAAGTATGTGATCCTGGGCGGTGGCGATGAATACGAACGAATTAATGACATTAAGAAAACCAATGCCACTTTGATCATACCGATCAATTTTCCTGAAGCATATGACGTGGAGGACCCCTTCCTTGCAAGTACAATGGAGCTGGAAACGCTTCTGGAATGGAACCAGAGACCTTCCAACCCTAAGGTCTTGGCCGACAATAATATTAAGTTTGCCCTGACTTCACACGATTTAAAAAAACCAACGGAACTCTTGGGAAACCTGAAGAAAGCCATAAAATATGGTTTAGATAAGACCAAGGCTCTTGAAGCCCTCACAACGGTTCCGGCGGGGATTTTAGGGAAATCTGCAGAGATCGGAACTTTGAAAAACGGTGCATATGCCAACTTGCTGATTACCTCGGGAGATCTGTTTAATGATGGAACTACAATTTATGAGAATTGGGTTCGCGGCGACCGCCACATCATTGAACCGATGAATATCAAGGATATCCGTGGGGATTACACCTTTGATCTTGGAAATACCGCATACGATTTAAATATTTCTGGTTCCGTTTCGAAGGTAAAATCGAAGGTTAGCAGTGGTGAACTTGAACTCGGTTCAAAAATATCATACAAGGACGACTGGATGCAGCTTATAATCAATACACCGGATACTACAAAACAGGAATTTATCCGGATGGTTTCGAAAGTGGGCAGCAATGAAAATCTGGAAGGAAAGGCCATAATGCCGAATGGAAACGAGCTTTATTTTATGGCCAGGAAAAAACAAGACGAGGGAACGAAATCGTCTGGCAGAGGCGAAAGACCAGGAGGAAATGGATCGGGAGTTGAAGTCATGCCTGTCTCCTATCCCAATGGAGCATATGGTTTCAGTGAAATGCCCAAAGCCCAGACCCTTCTGTTCAAAAACGCAACTATTTGGACCAATGAGGCCGATGGTATTCTTGAGAACACAGACTTGTTAATTAAAGATGGAAAGATCGCGAAGATCGGAAAGGATCTTAGCGATCGTGCTGCAAAGGTTATAGACGCAACCGGCAAACACCTGACTGCAGGAATAATCGATGAACATTCGCATTTAGCGGCTTCGAGTATAAATGAAGGTGGTCATAACTCCTCTGCCGAAGTGACCATTGAAGATGTGATTAACCCCGAGGACATCGATATATACAGGAACCTGGCAGGTGGAGTAACATCCATCCAGATCCTCCATGGGTCGGCAAATCCAATTGGCGGGCGCTCTGCGATAATCAAACTGAAATGGGGAGAATCAGCAGAAAACCTGATCAATAAGAACGCACCCAAGTTCATCAAGTTTGCGCTCGGTGAAAATGTAAAACAATCGAACTGGCAGAGCTTTAACCGATTTCCGCAATCACGGATGGGTGTTGAGCAACTCTACGTGGATTATTTCTCAAGGGCAAAAGCATACGATGAAGCCAAAAGAAGCGGCAAACCTTATCGAAAAGACATCGAAATGGAAGTACTTGCCGAGATCCTCAACAAAGAGCGCTTTATAAGCTGTCATTCCTATGTTCAGAGCGAGATCAACATGCTGATGAAAGTAGCTGAGAATTTCAATTTCAATGTGAATACATTTACCCATATCCTTGAAGGCTACAAGGTGGCGGATAAGATGGCAGAGCATGGTGTTGGGGGCTCAACTTTCTCAGACTGGTGGGCGTATAAATACGAGGTGAATGACGCCATTCCGTACAACGCCGCAATAATGCACCGTGCTGGAGTGGTTACAGCAATAAACAGTGATGACGGTGAGATGTCCAGAAGGCTTAACCAGGAGGCGGCAAAATCGGTTAAGTATGGCGGAATCTCTGAAGAGGAGGCTTGGAAATTCGTGACCCTCAACCCAGCAAAGTTATTGCATATTGATGACAGAGTAGGAAGTTTAAAAGAAGGTAAGGATGCTGATGTTGTGCTCTGGAATGGTCACCCGATGTCTATTTATACCAAGGCCGAGAAGACCATTATTGAAGGTGTGACCTATTTCGATCTGGAAGAGGACCTGAGAAAACGGGATGCGATTAAACGAGATAAGAACAAGCTGATTAGTATGATGCTTGCAGAGAAGAATAAAGGCATGAAAACACAGCCCGTCAAAAAGAAGGATAAGGAACATTTCCATTGCGATTCAATGGATTTTAACAGAGAATAATTATGAGAGCACTACGATATATCTTTAGTATAATGATGCTGGGAAGCAGCTTATCTTTCGCGCAACAGACCCCGGCAGACAAACAGAACGAAGTGATCACCATCATAGGTGCAACGGCTCACATCGGTAACGGCACAGTAATAGAGAACAGCATCATCCAGATACAGGACGGAAAGATCACTACCTGTGCCGATGCCTTAACAACAAAGATCCCGATGCAGGGGCGTATTATCCAGGCGCAGGGTAAACATGCGTACCCGGGAATCATAGCTCCTAATACAACCTTAGGATTACAGGAGATAGGTGCTGTAAGAGCTACTAACGATACCAGGGAAATCGGGGAATTCAACCCGAACATCCGGTCCATTATTGCATACAACGCAGAATCCAAGATAGTTGAAAGCATGCGGCCCAACGGGGTACTGATCGGGCAGGTTACTCCGAGAGGAGGCACAATTGCAGGCATGTCCTCCATTGTCCAGTTCGATGCATGGAACTGGGAAGATGCAGCAATAAAGACCGACGATGGCATTCATATGAACTGGCCTGATACATTTACTCGTGGACGATGGTGGCTTGGTGAAGACCCCGGCATGAAGCCGAATAAAAACTACAGTAAAGAGGTTGACGAAGCCGACATGTTCATCGCGGAAAGCAAAGCTTACCTGGCTGGTGACAGGAAGACTCTCAATTTGAAGTACGAGGCTATGTCAGGCCTGTTCGATGGCAGTAAGACCTTGTATGTAAACGCAAGGGATGAAAAGAGCCTGAGGGATGCCATTGGTTTTAAGGACGAGCACGGGATTCAAAGGATGGTGATCATTGGAGGTTACCAGGCACCAGAGGTGGCCGACCTTCTGAAAAAGCATAATATCCCGGTATTGGTTCAACGCACACACACCACACCGGCAATCGATGACCATGATTACGACTATACATATAAACTGGCCAAGATGCTTACAGATTCGGGAGTACTAGTAGGATTGCAGAACAGCGGAAGCATGGAGCGTGCAAACGCGAGAAACCTGCCTTTCCAGGCCGGAACTGTTGCAGCCCATGGGATGGATAAAGAAGAAGCCTTAAAGCTGATTACCTCCAACCCTGCAAAGATCCTGGGTATAGACGACAGGCTGGGAACCTTGGAACAGGGTAAGGATGCGACACTCTTTATAAGTGACGGTGATGCACTCGATATGCGAACCAATATCCTGACCCATGCATTCATTAACGGCAGGGAGATCAGCCTGGAAAGCCATCAGACCGAGCTTTGGAAGCGTTATGCGAAGAAATACGGACAAATGGACTAGACCGAAGTAAATCAATAAGACAGTAAAGATAAAAGCGAGCCCTAAGGCTCGCTTTTTTATGATACGAATTAATTTTATTTCTTGATTTCCGAAGGTAACAGTGCATCCTCAGGTTTGCTGAAAAGGGCACCATCCGGAGCTTTAGTTTTGAAGCTTGTATTCCGGTAGAACATCTCGCTTATCTGGTCCTTGACCTCCCCTTTTTCGAAGATATGCCATTGTACAACAGATGGCATCAAGAGACTGTCAACCTGCTCCCAGTCATGATACTTGATTAAGGTATACAGGTCCTCATTGGTATTGTTGTAAAAATTGACCTTATAAGCCAGCCACTCCATCTGGAAATTGTTCGGGTTATAATAAATGATGTATTCATCATCTTTGGTCTTACCTGAAAGCTGAGGATCAGGCCTCACCATAACACCGGGATAAGAGATATCCTCATAGTTTAGAGGATTTACCTCGGAAGCCGAAAGCATATCATCTGCCAGGATAAAAGGCATCAAGCGTATATAATACATGAAATTATGAAGGTATTCCGCATCACCTTTAAAGTCCTCATCACCCAGGTTCTTGATCCAGATTGTCTCATCCATTTTGCCTATGACATGGTCCTTATATTCGATTCGAACATCCCTGTTATCCAGATTTACATCGTATTTCTCCTGGTAGTCACTTCTCTCGATCTCGAAATATACCGCCTTGAATTCGTCCCATCTCGCCTTCCCGCCATGTGCATCAATCACACGATTTAGGACATCACTTTCTGCTGTTGTTGTTTCCTCATTTTCAGTTAAAACTTCCTCCTCTGCTGGATCGCTGGTTTGGTTTTTAGTGTCTTTTTTACATGACAATACCACGCACAACAGTGCCAATATCATCGCAGTTATTCTTAGGTTCATCATTTTTTTTATGCTTTGTTTTCTGAAGTCCCCAAAAATAATAACATTTCATCTTATTTTTGTTCAGCATGGCAAAAAAGATAAGCAGTCTACAAAATCCCTACATCAAGGATTTGATCCTTTACAAGGAAAAGTCGAGGGCCAGGCGCCGATCGGGCCTTTTCCTGATAGAAGGAAGGCGAGAAATCAGTTTGGCTGTAAAAGGTGGTTACCAGCTCGAACATCTGATCTTCAATCCAGAAATCACCACCGAACAGGAATGCAGTGTTCTTTTGGGTGATCCAGAAAAATGGATCGAGGTAAGCGATGAGGTATACCATAGATTAGCGTACAGGGATGGCACACAGGGTGTAATAGCTGTTGCAAGGGCCAGAGAATTTGATCTTCATCAACTCAGATTCCCAACTAAAAACCCATTGATTTTAGTAGCTGAAGCTCCCGAAAAACCCGGAAATATCGGCGCATTACTTCGAACAGCGGATGCTGCGGCACTTGATGCTGTGATCATTGCCAATATGCGAACAGATATGTTCAACCCCAATATTGTGCGTTCCAGTGTAGGCTGTCTTTTTACAAATCAGATCGGGACAGGAAGTACCGCCGACGTGATCAAATTCCTCAGCAATAAAAATATCCCGATTTATTGTGCTGCACTACAGGCATCTGCTCCATATAACAAAATCGATTTAACCGGTCCTGCAGCCATAGTGCTGGGAACAGAGTCAACCGGATTGAGCGATGAATGGCTCATGGCTTCCGAATCTAACATCATTATCCCGATGAGTGGAGAAATTGACTCGATGAATGTGTCGGTGGCCGCAGGAATTCTTATTTTTGAGGCAAAACGTCAAAGAGGGTTTAATTGATGACTGCGACAGTACTGTTTTACATCATTATCGGGATTATTGTTTTGAATTTTCTGGTTGAAAAGGTGCTTGGTGCACTAAATGCCCGACATTTCCGAGATCCAATCCCTGAAGAACTGGAAGATGTATACGACCAGTTCGAATACCACAATTCCCAGGAATACAAACTGGATAATTATCGTTTTGGCTTACTGGCATCTGCCTTTTCCCTGGTGATTACACTCTTATTCTTCTTTCTGGATGGTTTTGAATACGTAGATAATATTGCCCGAAACTATACCAAGGACCCTATTGTTATCGCTTTGATTTTCTTCGGAATCATTATGCTGGCCAGCGATCTGTTATCCACACCATTTTCCTTGTACAAAACATTTGTGATAGAGGAAAAATATGGCTTTAACAAAATGAGCTGGAAAACTTTTATCACTGACAAGATCAAAGGATGGCTGCTCTCCGGCGTTTTAGGTGGTTCAATTCTGGCCGCAATTATTTGGTTTTACCAATTGGCAGGTGATAATTTCTGGCTGTATGCCTGGGGATTGGTAACGGTGTTTACCGTGCTGATGAATTTGCTGTACTCCCGGGTTATTGTTCCCTTGTTCAATAAACAAAAACCACTTGAAGAGGGCGAATTGAAAAAGAAAATAGCTGAATACGCAAAGGGAGTTGGTTTTCAGTTGAATAAGATCTTCGTAATAGACGGATCAAAGAGAAGTACAAAAGCCAATGCTTATTTTTCTGGCTTCGGAAGGGAAAAACGAGTAACTTTATACGATACACTGATCAATGATCTGGAAGAAGAGGAAATAGTAGCTGTTTTGGCTCATGAGGTAGGACACTATAAGAAACGCCACATTATATTTAACCTGGCGGCCTCTGTTTTGCTCACAGGACTGACATTGTATATTCTCTCGATATTCATATCGAATCCGATTTTATCTCAGGCCCTTGGAGTTGAAATCCAGAGTTTTCATGTCGGATTGATCGCCTTTGGATTGTTGTACAGCCCCATAAGTTCTATTACGGGTTTACTCATGAATTATATTTCCAGGTATTTTGAATTCCAGGCAGACAACTTCGCCAAAAGAACGTACAGGGCAGAACCTCTTATAAATTCCCTTAAAAAACTTTCTAAAAACAGCCTGAGTAACCTTACTCCTCACCCGGCATATGTTTTTGTGCATTATTCTCATCCAACCCTGCTGCAGCGCGTATTGAACCTGCTGAAATAAAAAGGAATAGCTGTTGTGCATGTCTTTTCTTTACTGTATTTTTAATTCATGAGTGAGGTTGAGATAGAAAGAGAAAATGCTGCCATTGCCCAAGCTTACAAGGACCTGCTAAAGATCAGCTACCGTACTTTATCTAATGAGGACAAAAAACTTATTAGGAAGGCTTTTGACATAGCGGTTGATGCCCATAAGGAACAGAGGCGCAAATCGGGGGAAGCTTATGTTTTTCATCCCATTGCAGTGGCTAAAATCGTTGCTTCAGAAATAGGTCTGGATGCGACCTCAATCGCTGCTGCCCTGCTCCACGATGTCGTGGAGGATACGCCTTACTCCCTCGATGACATTTCCCAGATGTTTGGTGAAACTGTAGCCCGAATCGTAGACGGGCTTACCAAGATATCTTCTCTTAAAAAGGATCTGGATATTTCCCTCCAGGCAGAGAATTTCAGGAAGATGCTGCTCACCCTCAACGACGATATCAGGGTTATCATCATCAAGATTGCCGACCGTCTTCATAACATGCAGACCCTGGACCATATGCGCGAGGACAAGCAGGTGAAGATCGCCTCTGAAACCCTTTACATCTACGCGCCTCTGGCCCATCGAATTGGGTTATACAATATCAAAACTGAACTTGAGGATCTCGGATTGAAATATACTGAACCGGAGGTCTACAGCGATATCCTGAATAAGATGAAGGATAGTAAAGAGGAGCAGGATGCCTATATCTCCGAATTCAGCGCTGTCTTGAAATCGTCCCTTGATAAGGAAGGTTTGACATACGAGATCAAAGGAAGGCCCAAGTCTATTTTTTCCATAAGGAACAAAATGGTCAAACAGGGCGTAGCTTTTGAAGAGGTTTACGATAAATTTGCTGTAAGGATCATTTATAAATCTGATATTTCCAACGAAAAATTCCTGGCCTGGAAGATCTACTCAATCGTAACAGACCACTTCCGGCCTAACCCGACAAGACTGCGAGACTGGATATCCTCACCCAAATCAACAGGCTATGAAGCCTTGCACATTACGGTTATGGGGCCACAAGGTAAGTGGGTTGAGGTGCAGATCAGGAGTGAGCGCATGAACGAGATCGCTGAAAAAGGATACGCAGCTCATTTCAAATATAAACAGGGTGATGAAGAGATTGACAGCCTGGATATGTGGATCAGCAGGCTACAGGAGGCCCTGGAGAACCAGGAGCTGAATGCGGTGGATTTTGTCGAGGAATTCAAACTGAACCTTTATTCCAAGGAGATTTTCGTTTTTACCCCGAAAGGCGACCTGAAATCACTGCCAAAAGGAGCTACTCCACTTGATTTTGCCTTTAGCATCCATACTGAAGTCGGAATGAAAACGCGTGGAGCGAAGGTAAACGGAAAGTTGGTGCCGCTTAGCCATGAGCTTCACAGTGGAGACCAGGTGGAGATCATGACCTCGGAAAGTGCAAAGCCAAATACAAACTGGCTTGATTACGCCAAGACCGCCAGGGCCAGAAGCAAAATTAAGTCTTCTTTAAAGGAAGAGAAGAAGACCATAGCCGAAGACGGTAAGGAGATCCTGAGGCGTAAGCTAAAGCAGTTAAAGATAAGTGTAGATGAAAAGGCCATAAATGAGCTTGTAAATTATTTTAAACTCAGTACCAGCCTGGACCTGTTCTATCGGGTTGCCATCGGGACCATCGATAACAAAATGCTCAAGGATTTTGCTGCCCAGCGCAGCAACGCCTTCATGAGTTTTATAAAGAACCGGATACGTAAACCCACGAAACCGCAGGATATCGACAGGGATGAGATCATCTCTAAATACGATATGTTGGTTTTTGGTAAGGAAGAAGACCAGCTTGACTATAAATTGGCAAATTGTTGCAATCCAATTCCCGGTGATTCTGTATTTGGCTTCATCACCATCAATGACGGGATCAAGGTCCACAAGAATAATTGTCCGAACGCATTGAGTCTTCAATCCAATTATGCATACAGGATTATCCAGGCCAAATGGATCGATTCTACCGAACAGGAATTCACAGCGAAAATAAACATGACCGGAATTGATAATATGGGGTTGGTTAACGAGGTTACAAAGGTCATTTCCGACAATATGCATGTCAATATGAAAAGCGTGAGTTTCGATACCGAAGGAGGCACCTTTAAAGGTAGGATCACGGTAGTGGTCAAGAACAATACCGAAGTTAAAAAACTGATGGACAAACTAAAGAAAATAAATGGTATTGAGAAGGTAACCCGAGAATAAATAGTAACTTTGTTGACGGAAATGAATGCATCAACGGAAGCCAATAACCAGGAGATTGTCAAAAACGTTTTTACCGAGTTTTTAGAGAGCAACGGACATCGTAAAACGCCGGAACGCTACGCCATTCTCCAGGAAATTTACAATAGTGACGATCACTTCGACATCGAGTCCTTGTATATCAACATGAAGAACAAGAATTACCGTGTGTCAAGGGCAACTCTATACAATACTATCGACCTGCTTCTGGAGTGTGGACTGGTTAGAAAGCACCAATTCGGCAAGAACCAGGCTCATTATGAAAAATCTTACTTCGACAGGCAGCATGACCACGTCATTCTTACCGATTCCGGTCAGGTCATTGAGTTCTGCGATCCGAGGATCCAGTCTATAAAAAAAACCATAGAAGAAGTTTTTGATATCGACATTCATAACCACTCACTTTACTTTTACGGAACAAAAAAATCAACTAAGAAATAAGTTAATCAGTTTAGAATGGCAGTAGACTTACTACTCGGTTTGCAATGGGGTGATGAGGGAAAGGGAAAGATTGTAGACGTGCTCACCTCCAATTATGATATTATCGCTAGATTTCAAGGTGGTCCAAATGCAGGGCACACTCTGGTATTCAATGGAAGGAAACATGTACTTCACACAATCCCGTCTGGGATATTCCATGAAGGCACAATAAACCTTGTTGGTAACGGAGTGGTTATTGACCCTGTTATTTTTAAAAGGGAGTTGGATAAACTGAGCGAACAGGGCGTTGATTATCTGAGCATTCTCAAAATATCGAGAAAAGCTCATTTAATACTCCCCACCCACCGCCTTTTAGATGCCGCCAGTGAGACCGCTAAAGGAAAGGCTAAAATAGGTTCAACCCTGAAAGGAATTGGGCCAACATATATGGATAAGACCGGCAGAAACGGGATCAGGGTTGGTGATCTGGAACTGGACGACTGGAAGGAACGCTATCGTCAGCTCGCCGACAAACATGAGGCGATGATAGGATTTCACGACGTTCAGATTCAATATAACCTGGAGGAAATGGAAGCGGAATTCTTCGAGGCCGTTGAAACCCTGAAGAAGATCTCGTTTATCGATTCCGAGGAGTTCATATTTAGCAGCCTGATTTCAGGTAAGACCATTCTTGCCGAAGGAGCCCAGGGATCCTTACTTGATATTGACTTCGGAACCTACCCTTACGTTACCTCTTCGAATACTACAGCGGCGGGAGCGTGTATCGGACTTGGTGTGGCCCCGGGAAAAATAGGCGAGGTGTTCGGTATTTTTAAAGCCTATACAACAAGAGTAGGCTCAGGTCCCTTCCCCACCGAGCTCTTCGATAAGGATGGTGAGACCATGGGCCGTGTAGGCCATGAATTTGGAGCTACTACCGGCAGGCCAAGGCGATGCGGCTGGTTAGACCTTGTTGCCCTCAAATATGCATGCCAGATAAATGGAGTAACTCAGCTTATGATGATGAAAGCCGATGTGTTATCGGGTTTTAAGACCATTAAAGTTTGTACGGCTTATAACTACAAGGGAGACCGCATAACCCATCTGCCTTTTAATATCGAGGAAAAGAACGTTACACCCATATACACTGAAATGAAGGGCTGGAAGGCCGATCTTACCAAAATGACCAAAGCCGATCAGTTGCCGGACGCGCTTAATGGTTATATCAATTTCCTGGAAGAACAACTCGACATCCCGATAAAGATTGTATCAGTTGGTCCCGACAGACAACAAACTATCTTCCGTTAGACTTCTCGTCCTGAGCTTTCTTAAATAATTATTAATAGGCAATATGAGTTGAGATTAATAGTTATTTTTACCGGAAACCGAAAGAATTTGTTTCAGCTAAATCCCACATACCTGATTTTAGTCCTGCTGCTGTTAGCTACTTCCTTTAGCTTCAGCCAGGAAAGGAGGCGTATCCAGATAGATACAGCGGGATTTCTCGACAGGGATGAGGAGAAATTTCCTGGGGCGACAATTCTGACCCGCGACGACATGAACCAGGTTAAGATCACCCACGAAGGTGCTATCCTATGGTGCGACCAGGCAATTCACTACGGAAATGAAGATTTTATAGAGGCCTACGGGAATGTCAGGATAAAACAGGGTGATTCAGTTACTATGACTGCCAAGTATGTTGAATATAGCGGCAAAACCAAGTTGGCCTTCGCCAGCGGTGAAGTAGTTTTGACTGAACCAAGCTCTGTTCTCGAAACAGACACCCTGTACTTCGACCGGGTTAAACAACAAGCTTATTACCGAACATTTGGAAAAGTGGTCAGGGATACATCAGGAACCATCACGAGCAGGATAGGCCGGTATTATATCCAGGACAGCAAATATCAGTTCGTCGATGAGGTGGAATTGGTCAATCCCGAATATGTTATTAACTCAGAACAGTTAGATTTTTATACCGACACAGGAAATGCATACCTGTTTGGTCCTACTACCATCACAGGTGAAACAAGCACAATCTACTGTGAAAGAGGGTTTTATGATACTAAGAATGACACTGGATATTTCCTGAAGAACTCCCGTATCGATTATGATAACAGGATTTTTGAGGGGGACAGCATGTATTTTGACAGGACCAAAAGTTTTGCCTCAGCCTCAAATAATATCAAAGTCACTGACACCTTGAACAATACGGTTGTAAAAGGTCATTATGCAGAGGTATTCAGAGACCGGGACTCGGTTTTCATAACAAAGAGAGCTCTTGCTATTTCCACCATGGAGCGTGATTCTATCTATATTCACGCTGATACACTTATGGTTACCGGCAAACCGGAAAAGCGGATCACCAGGGGTTTTTATAAGGTGAGAATTTTTAAATCTGACCTCAGTGGAAAATGCGATTCCATTCATGTGGATCATGAGAGAGGACTTACCCAACTCATCAATCTTGGTAAAAATTCTCCCTCAGATGCCTTCAGTGTTAGTCGGAAACCCATAATATGGAATGTTGAAAATCAAATGACCGGCGATTCCATTCATCTAATTTCGAACACGGAAACGGAAAAACTGGACTCCCTTAAGGTTTTTGATAATGCTTTTGTCATTAGCCGTGATACTGTCGGGACCGGGTATAATCAGATACGCGGGCAAAAGCTGATAGGGTTGTTCAAAGAAAATGAGATCTACCTCATCGATATTCTTAATAATGCCGAATCGATTTATTACCTGAGGGATGAAAAAAATGACCTGGTTGGAATTGACAAATCCAAATCGGGAAATATGAAGATTTGGATCACAGACAATGCCATTGACGAGGTGAGAAAACTGAATCAGATTGACGGCACTACCTATCCCGAATCTGAATTCGACGAACGCGAGGCTCTTTTGAGTGGTTTCGACTGGCGAGAGGCAGAGCGCCCTCGTAAAATCGAGGATCTTTTTATTGATGATCCGCCATTGGAGTTGACCGTTATAAAAGGGCTTGAAGATTATAAGCCACAGGACGAATTCTTTGACTCGAGTTTGATTGAACGAGCCAGGAAGGCCAATTCCGAGGCCGAGAAAGCTAAGGCAACTAAGCCCAATAAAGCAACCAGGTCTATTCCGAAGGAAAAGCTGGAAACCAGTAGCATTAAGGCGACAACCCTTAAAAAGAAAGACAATTAAGAGCGATTTTTTGAAATACCAGGCCCAGACCACACCTCATCCCCTGGCCATGGAGATCTCCTCTGCCAGAGGTTCCTACATTTATGATTCTGATGGCAGGGCCTATCTGGATTTTGTAGCCGGAGTCTCGGCCAATAGCCTTGGTCATTGCCATCCGGAGGTTGTCCAGGCTGTAAAGGACCAGCTGGACAAGTATTTGCATGTCATGGTATACGGCGAGTATGTCCAGGCACCAGCCGTTGAGCTGAGCCGGCATCTTGCAGATCTTCTTCCGGATCCCCTGGAGACCACTTATCTCACCAACTCCGGTACCGAAGCTATGGAAGGTGCGATCAAATTAGCCCGCAGATTTACCGGTCGTTCGGAGATTATCGCAGCCAATAAAGCCTATCATGGTAATACCATGGGAGCCATGAGCATCATGGGATACGAGGAACGAAAGCGCCCTTTCAGGCCATTGATTCCGGATGTGCGTTTTATCGAATTCAACAGTCTTCCGGACTTGAAAAAAATCACTTCCAAAACCGCAGCCGTAGTATTGGAAACCATTCAGGGAGGAGCCGGTTTTATTATGCCTGAACCCGGTTACCTTGAAACTGTTCAAAAAGCCTGCAGGAAGTCGGGTGCCCTGCTTATCCTTGATGAGATTCAGCCTGGAATAGGAAGAACGGGAACAATGTTCGGTTTTGAGCATTTCAATTGTGTTCCTGATATAGTGGTCATGGGCAAGGGACTTGGCGGCGGACTTCCCATTGGTGCTTTCACTGCATCAGGAGAAATGATGTCAACCCTATCAGAAAAGCCTAAACTTGGCCATATAACCACCTTTGGAGGTCATCCGGTGATCGCTGCGGCCGCACTGGCTACGTTAAAAGTAGTCGTAAAATCGGGTTTAATGGAAACCATGGCCGAAAAGGAAAAATTGATCAGGAGTACCCTAAAACACAGACTGATAGAAGAAATTCGTGGAAAAGGCCTGATGCTGGCTGCCATTTTACCCACTTCAGATCATGTTAATAAACTCATCCTGGCCTGTCAGGAACGTGGACTGATTTTATTCTGGCTGCTTTTTGAAAACCGTGCAGTTCGCATAACCCCGCCTTTAACCATTACAAATCAAGAACTTAAAGAAGGTTGTAAAATAATGCTTGAAGTTCTCGATGAAATTTCAGATTGATTTTCATCAATCGCTTTCCATGTTAATTAATTTGTTGAAAACATTGACCGTCGAAATCTCCTTTAGCGTTTAAGAATGCTAAATTTATTTCTGCAAACCACTTACTACCGCCTATGGATTATAGTCAGTTCGACGACGCTAACGATTTTTCCTTGTCTAAATTCGAGTCGATGCTGAAAACCAACAGTGTATTATTTTTCGACTCAAGTGAATTTGAATCCATTATCCACCATTACCTTGAAAACGGTAAGATAGCCCTGGCCAAAAAAGCGATCAAACTCGGGCTGGACCAACATCCCGACTCGGTGAACCTCAAATTGTTCCAGACCGAAGTGCTGATTTTTGAAAATCGTCTTGACCAGGCCGAATTACTGCTCGATCTGTTGTTCGATCTGGAACCGGGCAATGAGGAGATATACATCCAGAAGGCCAATGTCTATTCTAAACAGGACCGTCATGACGATGCGATCAAACTTTTTCTGTCTGCTTTGGAACTAAGCAGTGAAAAGTCTGATATCTATTCGTTAATAGGAATGGAATATCTCTTCCTGGATAAATTTGAAGATGCCAAGACCTTTTTTATCAAATGCCTTGAGGATGATTTAGAGGATTATTCAGCCCTGTATAATGTGATATATTGTTTTGAATACCTTGATCAGCATGAAGAAGCGATTGATTTCCTAAATATCTATCTCGATCAAAATCCCTATTGTGAAGTGGCATGGCATCAGCTGGGCAAACAGTATATGGCACTTGAACAATTTAAAAAAGCCTTAGCAGCTTTCGATTTCGCGATAATATCCGATGATGTTTTTATAGGAGCTTATCTTGAGAAAGGTAAGGTTTTAGAACGTTTGGGACAGTATGATGAGGCCATAGAAAACTATAAGGTCACACTTGCCCTTGATGACCCAACATCCTTTGCTCTTCTCAGAATTGGACATTGTTATGAGAAACTCGGCCAGGAGGATATGGCCGTGCAGCATTATTACAAGACCGTTGAGGAAGATCCCCTTTTGGATAAAGGTTGGATCGCAATAACCAATTTCTATTGCAAGCGAAAAGACCACCAAAAAGCGCTTTATTATATCAATAAGGCACTGAATATAGATTCGGAGAATGTGGCTTACTGGAAAATCTATTCCAGCATCAATATGAAACTCAATTTTCTGGAGGAGGCGGAAGCCGGTTATAAAAGAACGCTGGAACTCGGTAATTACGAACTCGACACCTGGTTGCACAGAGGTGATATCCTGCTCAGATTAGGCGAGGTTGAGGCCGCAATTTTAAATTTTTGCCAGGCCCAGGAGTTCTATCCTGATCATGCCGAGATCGAATACCGCCTTAGCGGGCTTTATTTCATGACCAACAAGCTTGTAAAGGGAAGATCACATCTTACAGCTGGACTCAAAATCGACACCGATTATAAATTCATTTTGGAAGAATTATTTCCTGCGGTCTACAAACGAAAATCTGTGTCTCAAATAATAGAGAATTTTAAAAATTCTTAACACTAAAAATCCATACCTTTAGGGCGCTTTAATCGAACGATATGCAGCGCCGACCTATCGACTATTTAGTGATTTCTTTAAAGGGTATTGCCATGGGGGCTGCCGACGTTGTTCCCGGGGTTTCAGGTGGTACAATAGCTTTTATATCAGGAATTTACGAAGAACTTCTCGAAAGTATTGACGGGGTGAATTTAGGATTTTTCAGAACTTGGAAAACCAAAGGATTTAAGTCGGCATGGCAATTGGTAAACGGGAATTTCCTGCTGGCTTTATTGTTGGGAATAGGCATCAGCATCGCCTCTCTTGCCAAGCTTATAAAATGGCTGTTAATGAATGAACCTGTTTTGTTGTGGTCGTTCTTCTTTGGCCTTGTTGTGGCAAGCGTTATATTTATTGGAAAGCAGGTCAAATCATGGAATCTAGGGATCATAATTTCCCTCGTTGCAGCTTCTGCATTGTCTTACATGATAACCATTGCTGAACCCTTTGCATCGCCTGAAAGCCATATTTACCTTCTCTTTTGTGGATTTATAGCCATAATTGCCATGATTTTGCCCGGAGTGTCCGGTGCCTTTATCCTCTTGCTGCTCGGGGCCTATCAAACCGCAATCGATACGGTGAACGACTTTTTTGAAGGCCTTTCCAGCATGAACATGAATCTCTTGAAAGAGGCATTGTTGCGCATCCTGATGCTTGGAATTGGTGCGATCATAGGATTAAAAACCTTCTCAAAGATATTGAACTGGATGTTCAAGCACCATAAAGACCTGACACTTGCCATCCTAACGGGTTTTATGATAGGGTCGCTGAACAAGATATGGCCCTGGAAAATGGTGCTTAGTTGGCGTGTTAATTCTCATAATGAACGTGTTCCCCTGCTGGAAGAAAGTATTTCTCCTTTTAATTTTGAAGGCGACAATCAGTTGGCAATGGCAATAGTACTAATGGTGATTGGTTATCTTACCATCGCCATACTGGAGCGTCTCGGACAACAAAAACCTGAATAGACATGCGTCAGCCGCGTACCTTTAAAGACATGATCTTCCTCGTAATCAAGGGGCTTGGCATGGGTGCGGCCAATAAGATACCTGGTGTGTCCGGTGGCGTTGTTGCCTTTGTGGCAGGTTTTTATGAAGAGTTCATCTATTCCCTTCAAAAGCTCAACGGCAAGGCGGTCCGACTGCTTATTAACGGCCGTTACAAAAGTTTCTTTCAATACATAAACGGCCAGTTCCTGGGGTTACTTTTCTTTGGGATGGTGGTCAGTTATTTCAGTATCAGCCAACTTCTTGATTACCTTATACGTCATTACGAGCTCTATGTATGGAGTGTTTTCTTCGGAATGATGATCGGTTCAATCTATTATATCAGCAAAGATTTCCATTACTGGAATCGGAAAACCTACGCGGGATTAGCGATGGGTATTCTTGTAGGGATCAGTATCAGTTTCCTCGATCCTGCTACCGAAAATGACAATCTTATATTTGTATTCTTTTGCGGGATGATCAGTGTTTCGGGCATGACATTGCCAGGTTTTTCCGGTTCATTTATCCTGATACTGCTGGGTAATTATGTGCTGTTGCTGGTTGATTCTGTAAATGCCCTTTACGACACTATTTTTGATGTCCTTGGCGGCGATTTCAGCTTTGCATCAGATCCGGAACGTTTAAGGATTTTATTGGTTCTGGCTGTTTTTACACTCGGATCGCTGGCAGGGCTCGTTACTTTTTCTCACATACTGAATTATGTATTGAAGTATTTCCGCAATTTTACTCTGTCGGTGCTGATGGGCTTCATCATAGGTTCGCTGGGTGTTCTGTGGCCATGGAAAAACACGATTTTTAAGATAGAACCGGATGGATCTGTGGCCGTTGATTCAGCGGGGAACAAGGTCGTCGAAAACTACGAACGTTTTTTACCTGCCCTTGAAAGAGAGACCTATATCGCAATACTTTACATTCTCCTTGGTATATTGTTGGTCTTGATTCTGGAATGGTATGGACAAAAAACCAGAAAAAAACGTGCATAGATTTGGATTAATCGGAAGGAAAATCGACTATTCATTCTCGCGTAAATTTTTCAGCGATAAGTTCGAGAGGGAGCAGCTACCCTATTCATATGAGAACTTCGACCTTGACCGCATTGAGGAATTTCCTGAGGTTTTGAATAAATACCCCGACCTGAAGGGATTGAACGTGACCATTCCATATAAAGAAGCGATCATCCCATTTTTGGATGAACTACACATAACGGCAAAGAAGATAGGTGCTGTCAATACGATAAAATTCACCAAAACTGGTCGACTTAAAGGTTACAACACCGATGCCTATGGATTCAGGAAAAGCCTGGAACCTTATCTGAAAAGCCACCACCGAAAAGCACTTATCCTAGGAACAGGAGGAGCTTCTAAAGCGATAACTTATGTGCTGCAGAGAAAGAAAATCGAATTTCAATTGGTTTCGAGGAAAGGAAGTGGAAAAGGAATTCTGAACTATCAGGAGCTCGACCCGGAATTGATAAGGGATCACAAACTGATAATTAACTGCACACCACTGGGTACTTTTCCTGATATCCATGCCTGCCCTGACATCCCCTATTCCGGCCTCACCGATAAACATTTGCTTTACGATCTTGTTTACAACCCGGTAAAAACCACCTTTATGGAAAGAGGGTTAACATCTGGTGCTCAGGCCTATAACGGATTAAGGATGCTTGAATTACAGGCTCTTAAAGCCTGGGCTATTTGGATGCCGGAGAATTAAAAGTCAAGATTTGGATTTATTCTAATTGTATTTGTTTTAGTATCTTTAAGGAAGCAAGCGATAGATGAACTAAAACATTTTAAAATGTCGGAGAAAGATAACCTGCTAGAAGCAGATGGAAATAATGAAAACGATGCCACTGAAGTAAAGGAGCCTGATAAAGAGGCTGGAGCAAAAGCTTCAGAGGATAAGATCGCCCGGGAAAAACCAGAGGAAAATCCCAAGGAAGAGGCTCCTGAAAATCAAGAAGAGCATCAGGATGAAGCTTTAGTTGAAATCGATTCGAACAACGCGAAAAAAGCAGAATCTGAATCAAAATCTGATGAAGAGGAGTCTACTGAAAAGGAGTATACATCTATGTCCATGGATGAGCTGGTTGAGGAAATGGAGTCACTTTTGAAAACTGAAAAGGTCCAGCATCTCAAAAAGCCGGTAGAAAAGATCAAAGTGGCCTTTAACAAGCAATTCAGTGCATTGTTGGAGGCAAAAAAGGCAGAGTTCCTGGAACAGGGTGGTAATTCGATAGATTTTAAATTCGATTTCCCCCTGAAGAAAAAATTCAATAAGCTGTTTAAATCCTTTCGTGAGGAGCGGCAATCCTATTATCAAAACCGGGAGAAATCTCTGAAGGAAAACCTGGAAAACAGGTTAGAGATCATAGAGGAGATCAAAAGTCTTCTCAATGTTGAAGAGAATATCAACACCACCTATAAGAATTTCAAGGCTTTACAGGAACGCTGGAGAAATGCAGGTCCCATTCCAAGGGATAAGTACAACAATGTCTGGAACAATTACCACCACCACGTTGAGAATTTTTATGATTTTCTTCATCTGAACCGGGATCTCAGGGACCTGGATTTTAAGCATAACCTGGAGCAGAAAACCAAGATAATTGAACGGGCAGAAGAGTTGGCCAATTTGGAGGACAGTAATCGTGCTTTCCGTGAATTACAAGCCCTTCATAAGATGTGGAAAGAAGAATTGGGGCCTGTAGCCAAAGAACACCGTGAAGAAATTTGGGAGCGCTTCAGGAATGCTACAAAAATTATCCACGAAAAACGGCAGGAATATTTCGCACATCTTGACGAAGCCTACCAGAAAAACCTTGAAAGAAAGCAGGAGATCATCAGTAGCATCCAGAGTATCACTGAAGATGAATCCAATAACCATGCTACTTGGCAGAAGAAAATAAATGCTGTGGAGGAACTTCGTCAGCAGTTTTTCAATGCCGGAAAAGTTCCTATCAAGGTCAATGAAGCGACCTGGGCAAAATTTAAGGAATCGGTAAGAGCATTTAATCGTAAAAAAAATCTATTCTATAAGAGCCTTAAGAAGGAACAGTATGAGAATCTGAAGAAAAAACTGGAGCTTATTGAAATCGCTGAAGCCAACAAGGACAGTGATGATTTCAAAGCTACAACACCTTTGATGAAAAAAATCCAGAGCGACTGGAAGGCTATCGGCCATGTTCCCCGAAAGGACAGTGATCGTATATGGAACCAGTTCAAGAAAGCCTGTAATCACTATTTCAACAGGCTTCACGAGCAGCGTGATGAAGAGAACAAGGAAGGCCTTGAGATCTATCAAAAGAAGGTTGAAGCCCTTGAAAAGCTTAAATCCTTAAACCTTGGTGATGACCTGAATGCGAACATGGAATTGATCAAGGAACAGATAGATAATTGGAAAAAACTTGGGAGGGTACCCTATAACAAAAGATATATAGACGGAAAGTTCAATAAGGCAATAAGCTCGGTATACAATAAACTCGATGTGAACAAGTCCGAAATAGAATTGCTCAAATTTGAAAGCAAACTCGACTCCATAGTACAGAGCGATGACAAGCGACAGCTTGACAGTGAACGGAATTATATCAGGAAAAAAATAGACGAGATCAAATCAGAGATAAATCAGCTTGAAAACAATCTGCAGTTTTTCTCTCATGTGGAAGATGACAATCCCGTGGTAGCAGAAGTTCATCAGAAGATCAATAACCAGAAAGAGGTCCTGAATACCTGGAAAGAAAAGCTTAAGCGAATCAAGAAATTATATTAAAAATCAAGTCCTGCCGTTGTTGACGCGCAGGACTTTGATCCCTAACTAAACTAAATAAAACTACCTTCTTAATCCTTAACCGCTAAATCAGACTAAGATTATAATAGATATACGAGAAGTATTTAGGTTTGGACTTCGTGCCCGAGAATTTTAATGCTCCTTGGCCTCTTCCCAGTAGCGGTCCATTTCCTCTAAAGACATGTCGTGAATTGAACGACGATTTTCTACCGCTCTTTTCTCAAGATGTTTGAAGCGTTGAACAAATTTCTTGTTGGTTCTTTCAAGGGCGTTTTCAGGATTGATCTTTAAAAATCGGGCGTAATTCACAAGTGAAAACAGCACATCGCCAAATTCCTTTTCAGCTTTTAACTTATCGCCGTTATTAACCTCTACCTCGAATTCCTCTAACTCTTCCTTTACCTTGTCAAGGACCTGCCCGGGTTCTTCCCAGTCAAACCCCACGCCTGCTACCTTGTCCTGAATCCGATTGGCCTTTACCAAAGCAGGGAGCCCAGCAGGAACTCCTTCCAGAACGCTTTTCTTGCCTTCCTTTAGTTTGAGCTTCTCCCAGTTTCGCTTAACCTCTTCCTCATCTGCCACTTCCACGTCGCCGTAAATATGAGGGTGTCTGTCTACGAGCTTATCACTTATTGAATGACAGACATCTGCGATATCAAAATCGTTTGTCTCACTTCCTATTTTTGAATAAAATACTATATGCAACAAAAGATCGCCCAATTCATTTCTGATCTCCTCCATATCCTCATCAAGGATGGCATCACCCAGTTCATAGGTCTCTTCTATGGTTAAGTGTCTTAATGACTGTATGGTCTGTTTTCGATCCCACGGACATTTTGCTCTCAGGTCATCCATTATGTTGAGCAGCCTGTCGAAGGCCTTAAGTTGTTCAGAACGGTTGTTCATTTTATAATGCTTTAACTTCAGCTATAGCTGTGTTGTACTCTTTAATAAGATCTTCAACGATCTCGCTTACCGGCTTAATGTCATGAATCAGTCCGGACACCTGGCCAATTTCCAGTTCTCCTTCCTCCAGGTCCCCTTCAAACATACCACGCTTGGCCCTCGCTCTTCCGAGCAGTGACCTCAACTCTTCAACTGTGGGGGCCATTTTGTATAGTGCTTCAACCTCCCTGTAAAACTTGTTCTTTATCAGTCTCACCGGGGCTAACTCCTTCAAGGTAAGTTGTGTATCTCCCTCTTTGGCATCGACAACCGCCTGTTTAAAGGCCTGGTGAGCCGACGATTCAATGCTGGCTACAAAGCGACTACCTATCTGGACACCATCAGCGCCAAGAACCCGGGCAGCCAGTATGGCCCTGCCCGTTGCTATTCCTCCTGCAGCAATAAGCGGGATTTGAATATGTTCTTTAATCATTGGGATAAGGGTAAGTGTTGTGGTCTCATCCCGGCCGTTATGACCCCCGGCTTCAAAACCTTCAGCTACAATAGCATCAACGCCTGCTTCCTGGGCCTTTAGAGCGAATTTAAGACTACTCACCACATGAACCACTGTGATACCATTCTCTTTTAACAATGAAGTCCATGTCTTCGGATTTCCAGCTGAAGTAAAAACTATCCTGACGCCTTCCTCGATAATGATCTGCACAATCGATTCAATATCAGGATACAACATGGGAACGTTAACACCAAATGGCCTTTTGGTAGCCGATTGACATTTACGAATATGCTCTCTCAGAATATCCGGATACATTGAACCGGCACCAATTAAACCCAATATTCCTGAATTGCTTGATGCCGAAGCCAATCGCCAGCCACTGTTCCAGATCATCCCGGCCTGGATGATGGGGTAATCAATCCCGAACAGTTTCTCGACAATTTTATCCATTCAGTTCTTTATCAATTTTAACGTAAGACTCTGCCCTGGATAATCGACCTGGGCCAGGTAAACCCCGGCTTTCAAGCCCATGAGATCTACAGTCGGATTGGATCCCCTCACCGCAGAGTCTAAAATCAATTTGCCCAGGGCATCAAAAACCCTGAGTTTGATGGTTTCAATCGAATCGGGAAAACTGAAATTCAACCTATTGACAAAAGGATTGGGCCAGACCTTGATCTCGGCTAAATTAAATTCGGTCAAGGACAATCCTATATTGAGCGCCTCCTGAAAATCGGGAATTCCATAACCCATAAAATAATCGGGTAAGTCATATTGAGAGGAAGATTCTCGAATGACAGCCTTGATGGCATCAACCGACATCCCCGGCAATGCCTGGCGGAGGCATGCTATAGCTCCTGCCATTATGGGTGAGCTGAATGATGTTCCATTGTTCTGGGTAATGCTTCCTGCAAAGTTGATCACATAACTCGACACTCCCCTTGCCATAACATCAGGCTTATGGACAGGTTGAATAGCACTTCCCTGCGAACTGAAAGAGGCATAATTACCTGCTGCATCCACAGCTCCAATACTAAACACTCCCGGAGCATCTGCCGGGGCATTCACCCCACTGGCGCCGGAGTTTCCTGCCGAATTTACAAGAATGATTCCTTTTTCTGCAGCTATATTTGCTCCGCGAGATATGAATGCGGTTTGTCCATCCATTTCGGCCGAACTATACGAATAATTAGGGTTATCGTAACCCTTATATCCCAATGAGGTATTTATGATGTCAACACCAAGGCTATCAGCCCTCTCGGCAGCTTCCACCCAATAACTCTCCTCAACCGGGGTTTCACTGAAAACATCTTCTGTCCTGAACAGGTAATAGCTGGCATCCGGAGCTGTTCCGACGAATTGATCCTGCACATAGCCGGCCATTGTGCTCAATACCTTGGTTCCATGGTCACTTGAGGAAAAAGCGTATACGTCCGAGGTGCGGCTAACAAAATCATAACCTCCCATCAATTTACCGAGATCACGCAGCCGTTGAAACGGCGCTATGGTATTCACACCGGGAAACCCGGAATCCATAACTGCCACTACAATTCCCTCTCCTGTAAGGTCCTGTTGGTGAAGTGACTGTAAATTGAGCATCTCTACCTGGTTCTGTGTATTGCCGTAATTAAAATCTACCCGCTCTTCAAATGCAAATTTATCAGGTATGGGCTGCAGCGCCCGGCTGGCATTAAGGTCATCATCTGCGAATTCGATCTCACTTACAAAACCGAGAGCCAAAAGGGCATTCACGTCACTTTCTGTGCCGCGTACGTGAACAGCGTTAAACCATTTCGACTTGGCATAAACAGTGATCCCGCTCGAATTCTTGACCTGGGTGATGTAAGCCTCATTAACCGGCACATCTCTTTCATCAATTGGGATTCCAAGATCGGTTTTCCTGTCTATGGCATCCTGGGTCAGAATGGTTATTGGATCGGCGATTGAGGAGGCCACATCCTCTTTGTCTGTGAAATAAACCCAGGCATCTTGGACCTGGGAGAAAGCATAGGTTTGAAGAAGAATGGCTCCAAATAATAGTAATTTCTTTTTCATTAGAATATGGGGTTTCTATGCAAGTTAAGAAATTACTCCTGAACCAACTAACTCCGTTTCAATGTACCAGGCAACAAACTGACCTGGCGTGATCGCTGATTGAGGTTGTTCAAACTCGATAAAAATACCATGACCCGCCTGGTAAAGAGTGGCCTTTTGCAGGGGTTGCCGGTAACGGATCCTCGCTTTTACCCGCATACTTTCTGAAGGATTTAACGAGAGATCCTCACGAATCCAGTGCACATCCGCTTGGGGTACAAAAAGCGCTTTTTTAAACAGTCCCGGGTGATCACTGCCCTGTCCGGTATAAATGATATTCTCTTCAACATCGGTGTCAATAACAAACAAAGGTTCAGGAGTTCCGCCCACAGCCAGTCCCTTGCGCTGACCAATAGTAAAATAATGAGCGCCCTGATGCTTGCCTACAATTTTCCCCTGTTCGGGGTTGTAATCAATGTGCCTGGATAAATATCCCAGTTCCTCCTCCCGTGATGAAAATTCGGGAACAGTTTCGGAGTACACAGGCTCATCATTGGGAATTTCAACTATCAACCCCTCTTTTGGACTTAATTTCTGCTGAAGAAATTCAGGGAGTTTGACCTTTCCAATAAAGCATAAACCCTGTGAGTCCTTTTTCGAGGCGGTAACGAGGTTTAACCTTTCCGCAATTTCCCGAACCTCGGGTTTGGTTAAATGACCAATAGGAAATAGAGTACTGGAGAGCTGCTCCTGAGAAACCTGGCATAGGAAATAGGACTGGTCCTTATTCCTGTCAATGCCGGATAACAACCTGTAAACGGTGTTGCCATTTTCGCTCAGCCTCTCCTTTCTGCAGTAATGCCCGGTAGCAACAAAATCGGCTCCAAGGTCGAGAGCAATCTTGAGGAAAACGTCAAATTTGATCTCGCGGTTACATAGCACATCAGGATTAGGGGTGCGTCCCTGTTCATATTCATTGAACATATAATCCACGATCCTTGACTTATATTCGGTGCTCAGGTCTACAGTTTGAAAGGGTATTCCCAGTTTCTGCGCAACGAGCATGGCATCATTGCTATCATCCAGCCAGGGGCATTCATCTGAAATGGTCACAGAATCATCATGCCAGTTCTTCATGAAAAGACCTATAACCTCGTGACCCTGCTCCCTGAGCAGATAGGCTGCAACGCTGGAATCAACACCACCCGATAAACCGACGACAACTCGACTCATAATTAAAACCGGCGAATTATTGTACTTCTTAAATCAGATGCAAATTTACGAATAAAAAAAAGGGTAAGGCCAATGACCATAACCCCTATTTAGTGTATTTAATTAGCTCTAATTTCCTTTTTTTCTCCTCGGGGCAAGTGAAAAATTCTTTTCTTCAAAAAACTCACCGTTTTTATAATAGTTCCAGATCCCGTGCTTTTTCCCGTTTCTGTAACTTCCTTCTATCATGATAAGGCCGTTGTCATCATAATGCTTAGATGGACCGTGAAGTTGATCGTCCCGATATTCATATACCTTCATCAATTTACCATCGGGAGCATAATATGTTGATGTTCCCTCTTTTTTGCCCAGGGAAAAGGTCATCTCCTCCGCAAGCTGTCCGTTGCTGTAATAAACAGATTTCTTTCCATCTAAAAGGCCATCATCATTAAAATGCTCTACAGACATCAACCGATCTGAGTTCTTATGATAATATTTCCACTTTCCGACATATGCTTTTCCGCGCATCTTTCCCTCGCTTATCACCTTTCCTTTTAAGGTTAAGAAACGCACGTCGGCAATCCCGGTGTTCTCATCAAAGACTTTGATGGCAGCAAGTTTGCTGGTTTTTCCAATCTTCTGGTAAAAACGAAATTCTCCTGTTTCTTTTCCATGGTTAAACTGTCCTTCGTACCTGATGAGATCGGTATTTTCAAAATTCTTCGACCATTTACCATGTCGTTTTCCGTCTTCATCGTACTGGTTTATTGCAACCTGACCCCTGACATTAATCACTATTAATGTTAAGGAAATAATAAATATTATTTTCTGTTTAATCATTTTAACATAAAGTTAAACAAATAGTTGTTCAACCAATTTATTTTTGCTCAATAACATTAAAACTCAAAGAAATGAAATTTATTTTTAACGTTCCAAAGATCATTCCAATCTTATTTTTGGTATCCACTCTCACGCTCTCATGCAGCGATGATGACAATAACAACCTTCAGCCCCAACAACAAAATCTGGTTGAGCTGGCAGTAGCCACTCCTGAATTAAGCACTTTGGTTGAAGCGCTTCAAGCCGCCGATGGTGACCTGGTTAATGTACTTAGCGGAGGTAACTATACCGTATTAGCCCCAACTAACAATGCATTCAACGCTTTCTTGGCTGCTAATGGTTTTGCAAGCCTTGAAGATGTGCCTACGGATGTTCTCAGCAATATATTATTGAACCACGTGATTACTGGTACTGTTGAATCTGGTGATTTAGCAACTTTAGGATCCGGTTACACATCGACCATGGCTACCAACCCAGACGGCGATAACCTAAGTTTGTACTTCAACACTGATAATGGTGTGACTTTCAACGGTGTTTCAACTGTCAGCAGTGCAGACGTACCAGCTTCAAATGGAGTAGTGCATATCATCGATTCCGTAATCGGGCTGCCAACTGTTGTAACTTTTGCAACTGCAGACTCAACTTTCGGTACCCTGGTCTCAGCACTTACCAGAGAAGACCTGACATTTGATTACGTAACAACTCTGTCAACCACAGATTCACCGGCTCCTTTCACCGTGTTCGCGCCAACTAATCAGGCTTTTGCTGACCTATTGGTTGAATTGAATATCGATTCTCTTAGTGACATTGATGAGCCAGTATTAAAAGCCACTCTAGATTACCATGCAGTAGCTGCAGCTAACGTTCGTGCCGAAGATCTGTCACAAGGTCAGACAGTGGGAACACTAGGAGGAGAAATCAGCATCTCGTTAGATTCAGGTGCCCAGGTAATTGACGCCAATAACCGTGTATCCAATATAATCGCTACAAACGTTCAGGCGTTTAACGGCGTGATTCATGCAATTGATAAAGTTATTCTACCTCCGCTGTAAGAGGCAGGATTTGATTAATAGCGAAAAAGCCTTCTGAATGTTTCAGAAGGCTTTTTATTTTTTTCAACCTTAGCGCTTGCGTTTTTGCTGCTGTTGTTTCTGCTGTTCGGCCTGCTCCATCATCTCTTTCATCTTCCTCTGGAACCTGTTCTCTTTCCTCGGCCTTTTTTTCTTCTCCTGTATAGTAGCATGAATTTTGTCTTCATCAAGAATATACTGCTTGATGACAATCATAATTCCAATGGTGATCAAATTTGAAATAAAATAATACAGGCTCAGTCCGCTCGCGTAGTTATTAAAGAAGACAAGCATCAGCAAAGGCGAGAAATAGATCATGATCTTCATCATCTTTTGCATGTCGGGCATTCCTTCCTGAGTTGGCTGGGCAGTGACCTGCTGGCCGGTTGTCATTTTCATATAAAAGAAGATGGCGACGGCAGCCAGGATGGGAAACAGGCTGACATGATCGCCATAAAATGGAATACGGAATGGCAGTTCCGCAATGGTGTCATATGAGGAAAGATCGTCTGCCCACAAAAAGCTCTTTCTTCTCAGATCGAATGCCGTGGGGAAGAACATGAACAAGGCATAAAAGACGGGTAACTGCAACAGAGCCGGCAGACATCCGCTCAACGGACTGGCACCTGCTTTGCTGTAAAGGGCCATGGTTTCCTGCTGGCGTTTCATCGGGTTGTCCTTATACTTTTCATTGATTTCTGTTATCTCAGGTTTTAAAATTTTCATTTTTGCCTGGGACAGATAAGATTTATACAACACCGGTGAAAGCACGAGTCTTACCACGATGGTCATGACAATAATGGCAATTCCATATGGAAATACAGAGCTCAGGAAAGCGAAAAGAGGTATAAAAATCGATTTATTTATCCAACCGAAAATTCCCCAACCAAAGGGAATACTATCCTCTAAGTTTTTTTCGTACTGCTTCAAAACCCTGTGATCTGTGGGACCGTAGTACATGTTCATACTCGAATTGAATTCGCCTCCATTTAAAGCAAATGGAAGTTTCGCTTCAAATCGTTTGGTATAAAGGGTATCAATGTCCTCATCCTTTACAAGGTCTGTTGATTTCATCTCTACCTTAGAGAAACTCTGGTCCGGAACGAGGATAGAGCTGAAGAAGTGCTGACGGAATGAGATCCAGTTGACATCGCTCTCCACCTCATCATCGTCAGACATCTGTGATAGCTTGTCGATCTTGTCGCCTTCATACTGATATGTAAGCCTGGTATACCTGTTCTCGTAAGATATGCTCTTAGCATGCCTGTAACCCCTGAGGGCCCAATCAAGGTTGATCTCTCTTGAACTATTGATCACGTCCGATAGTCCCTGCGAACGGATTGTAAACCCTATCATATAGTCGTCTGGTCGAATCTCGTATCTGTATTCAAGATACCTGTCCTCAGAAACCTTCAACCTCATGCTCACTACCTGGTTTTCACCGCTTTTGGACAGCTGCGGCTCAAAATACAGGTCCTGGCTGTTCAATATTCTATTGTCGGTTGTTCCGAAATTGATATTAAAGGCCACATTATCGTCCCTGACGAGATAAATTGGCAGGGAGTCATGGTTAAAAAACTTCTTTAGCTTAACCTCTGAGAGGAATCCACCTTTTTTACTGATCCTCAGATTGAGGACATCATTTTCAATTTCTACTTTACCGTCATCGGCAGAGGGCCTTGTGGCAGAATATGCAAACGCACCAAGCTGATTTTGTAAATTGAGTAACTCCAGGGAATCTGAGGTTTCCGCAGCAGTAAACTCCTCTACTGCCGGTGTAATAACCCCGGGCTTCTCTGTCTCATTTTGCTTTTCCTCATCTATCTGCTCCTGTCGCTCCTTTTCCTGGGCTTCAAGTTCCTCAGGGGTAGGTGCATTCTGATATAGCATCCAGATGAGGATCAGGAAAATAAGGACAAACCCGATAATAGAATTGATATCTAATTTTTTTTCTTCCATGGATTAAAATCTAGCTGTTTCCGCCTTCGGAATTTGAAGAGCTCAACTGATGGATCAAATAACTAACCATTTTTACCTTTATGCCAAAGTGACATTCTTCTTTCTTTTCGAATATTCGTATGCCGCCTTAACAAACGCTGCGAACAATGGATGCGGACTGGAAACCGTGCTTTTATATTCGGGATGATACTGAACCCCCACAAACCAGGGGTGATCAGTGAGTTCGATTATCTCAACCAGTCCGGTATCCGGATTAATCCCGGAAGCCGTCATCCCTGCAGTTTCTATCTGGTCGCGATAAGAATCGTTATACTCATATCGATGCCTGTGTCGTTCGTCGATCTTGGTCTTTCCATAAATACTGTGGGCGAGGGTACCTTCCTTTATATGGCATTTCCATGCACCCAAACGCATAGTACCTCCTTTTCGGGTAACTGACTTCTGCTCTTCCATTAGATCGATGACAGGATGAGTCACGTTATCATCCATTTCGGTCGAATTCGCACCTTTTAAACGAAGAACATTCCTCGCATATTCAATTACGGCCATCTGCATCCCGAGGCAAATTCCAAAAAACGGGATCTTGTTTTCCCTGACATAGCGAACTGCATCTATTTTTCCTTCAATACCACGTTCTCCAAAACCAGGAGCTACCAGCACCCCATCGAGATGAGAGAGCTTTAGTTTAACATTTTCTTTACTCAGGTACTCTGAATGAATGGACTCTACATTCACCCGGATCTCATTTACCGCACCGGCATGGATGAAGGATTCGAGGATAGACTTATAAGAATCCTGCAATTCTACGTATTTGCCAATCAAACCAATGGTAACCTCGTCCTTGGGGTTCTTATGGCGTTCAAGGAATTCGTTCCAGCTTTTGAGATCAGGAGTAGAACTGCTCAGGCCTAGTTTTTCAAGTACAACGCTGTCCAGACCTTCCTCGAGCATCATGTTAGGAACATCGTAAATTGTTGACGCGTCTATCGATTGAATGACCGCTTCCTTCTGCACATTGCAGAACCTTGCCAGTTTAATCTTGATCTTATCACTTAATTCATGCTCGGTCCTGCAAACCAGAACATCAGCCTGTACCCCGCTTTCCATCAAGGTCTTTACACTGTGCTGAGTTGGTTTTGTCTTTAATTCCTGGGCTGCCGATAAAAACGGGATAAGTGTCAGATGAACCACGATGGTATTATGCTCTCCCAGGTCCCATTTCATTTGCCTGACCGCTTCTATATATGGTAAGGATTCTATATCACCAACAGTACCTCCTATTTCCGTAATAACGATGTCATATTCCCCCGATTTGCCCAACAGCTGAATACGATGCTTGATCTCATCGGTAATATGCGGGATAACCTGCACTGTGCGGCCGAGGAAATCACCCCTGCGTTCCTTCTCTATAACACTCTGGTATATCCTTCCGGTTGTCACATTATTGGCCTGTGAGGTGGGGGTATTCAGAAAACGTTCATAATGACCAAGATCCAGGTCGGTCTCTGCTCCGTCATCGGTCACATAACATTCACCGTGTTCATAGGGATTAAGGGTTCCGGGATCGACATTGATATAAGGGTCTAGTTTCTGGATTGTGGTCCTGTAACCCTGCGCCTGAAGCAGTTTAGCGAGAGAAGCGGCTATAATACCCTTCCCGAGTGAAGAACTCACCCCTCCGGTTACAAAAACATATTTCGTAGTGTTGGTCATCCTGCGCTGTTAAACGCGAACAAAATTACAAATTTGAATCGAAGAACCCGGCTTTCGAAACCCCTAAATTTCACAATTTCTGTCAACAGCAGCCTTTATCATGTTGACAAATACAATAAAGGATATTCCGAAGGAAATGATCATATGCAACAAAATAATTGCTTGATCGATGAATAATTCGTCAACTTCTCACTGATTAGCGATAGGCATTCAGCTTCTCAAGTTCCGTTGCTATCAGAACATTCCATTCCGATTGTTTTTCAACTTTCCTGGAATGGCTCGTCTCTTTATCGTACAGACGTTGCATCTCCCTTAATTCGGTCTGTATGGCAGAATGGAGTTCATCCATTTCCCGGTCGATGTTCGAAGTAAACCTGAATTGTCTGATCCTTTTTCTGAATTTCCTGGCATGAAGTTCGGTTATATCGAAATGCAACCTTTCATGATCGAGTGTCACTGAATTCACCAGATCATGCCAATACCATGATTTCTCGGGATAGAAATGAGCATTCACTTCGAATTCGTATTCTATCTTTCCATTGGGGTGCCTGGTCGTGGAATATCCGAAAGAAAGTCCGGAAGCCGTTACAGCAATAACATCTGCCCGACGCTGTGGGGAAGCCTTAAAATCTGACCAATCTATCTTGTCCCCGGCATTCCAGGTCAGCACAGGCTCCTCCTGCTGCCAAGCCAGGCAACTCAATAAGACAATAAGAAGATAATGAATCATTCCATCCAGTTGAAGGTCACCACCTTCCGGATATCAGGATGCAGACTGTGCATAACCGGGCAAGTCCTGGCGGTATTCTCAAGGATAGCCCGCGTTTTTTCTTCTGCTTGCACAGGAAAATCGATATTGATAATGATCTCTGAGATCCTTCGCGGATCGGAAGCCATTATCTTTGTAACCTCGGCTGTTGTTCCCGAAAGGTCGATATTCATTTTCTCAGCTTTTATGCCCATTACAGTTAGCATGCAGTTGGCCAATCCGGTGGCAACGGTATCTGTAGGTGAAAACGCCTCACCTTTGCCATTATTGTCAACAGGAGCGTCTGTGGTGTAGATGTTACCTGATTTCAGATGCTGATTCTTGGTCCTTAGCTCGCCAAGGTAAGTTACTTTGGAAGTCATTGTTTTACCTCAATTATTCTAAGATCATCAAATTTAACGATATATCCGGATTCGTTGTAATAGCCACCGAACATCTTCTTGGAGTATCTGAACTTATTACCGATGTATTCGGTCTCGATCTCGCTCGCGGAAGAATCTCTGAGGGAATCTCCATTAGCCAACCTCAATAAAATATCCATGGTCAGATCAAATCCTCTTATCGCATAACGATTTGGCTCCTCCTTGTATTCTGCTTTATACCTTATGAAAAAACCTTTCCTTCTGCCATCATCATCATCGAACCGGTTAGCCGACGGATAATGGAATTTTAAGCTGGACAGGTCATAATTGGATATATTTGACCCTTCAAATGCCTTATTCATGTTTGTGGTCATAAGGATTATTTCCCTGCTATCCTCTGTCTCAGAATCTTTACCGTTAAACGCACTTAGCATACTGGTCACATTAGAGACAAAGCCTTCATTCTTTGTTTCCAGAATAACGATAGTCTTACCCTTTTCCAGAGTATTCTCAAGGTCCTCAACCAAAATATAATATGCCTCCCTGCCGTTTTTATCCTTCCTCGAAAAAATTTGCTTTGCTCCGGTCAGTTCAGCATTCAACCGATCACTGATCCCCCTGTGCTGTGAATCGGCAATTATAAGAATATTTCTATCTGTCAGATCATTCTTTATGAAGTCGATCATTTTTTTTCGAAGAAATTCTTCTGAAGGCAAGGTTTGATAAACGTTACTGTAAAGGGTCTTAGGATTTGAAACCGATGCAAATACCGGGACATTCTTTGATCTAAGACCTGCAGCTACCCTGTCGAAATTATCCGGGGTAAATGGCCCAATAACAGCGTCATAGTCTGAAAAGTCATTTTCATCCAGGATCCTGGTAACCTTATTTATCCTTGCCTCGGTGTCAAAGACATCGAGCCGGGTGGAGAGGCCCAGTCTCTTCGCAGAATCTAGAGCCATCAATACGCCCGTATGGAAATCTACAGAAATATTCATATAAGAGTCCTTTCGAAGTATATCCCGTGCTTCCTGAATGGAATCAAAGTCTATACGGTGCAATCGGAAAGGCAGCATCAGCGCTATTCTTCTTCTATCGAAATTACTAATGGTGGAACTCAAATTTGTTCGGTTCACATTTTCCAAATTGGAGTCGACTGAAATATCCTTGGGCACTTTCAAAACCATTCCAGCCTTCAGGCCGTCGACTTTCAATTCGGGGTTGAGTTCCTCCAATTCTTCCTGGCTCAAACCCAGTTTAACCTTAAGCCGGTAAAAGCCTTCCCTGGGTTCAACGGTATAATAACCATAGGTGTCGTCAAGGGTTTTTATTTCATTATCTGCAATATTGGGCACATTGATAACCTGGCCAACCATTAGGGTATCAGGAAGGTTTGGATTCAGTTTCTCCAATTCGTCTATGGTGATCCCGAATTTGTATGCTATTCGCCATTTGCCTTCCCGAGGCTGGACTTCATATGATTTTATGGTGTTTTCGAGGGAAGTGGTTACCCGCACCGTTCTCATCTGCGGAATTTGCAGCCTATCTCCTTTCCTCAGGTTTTGGGCGTACAGCCATTTATTGTATTTCTTGATATCCTCTACACTGATGCCATATCTCTTGGCAATACTGAACAGGGTCTCCCTTCTTTTAACCCGATGCGTTCTGTACCCTACTACTTCCTGCTTCTCCTCCACGGTGGGATTCTCCAACACTTTCGATTTGGGTATGATAATAAGCATCTCTGGCTTAAGACCCGATTTTGCATCAGGATTCAGCGCATAGATGTCATATGGTGTGACCATATAAACCTTGGCGATGCTTTCTATTGTCTCACCGGCTTGAACCCTGTGTGTCTTGTAATCCTGTGCGTGTGTAACACTGGTTGGCACAAGAAGTGCAAGAAACAGCAGGCAAGTGATATATCTTTTTATTCCCATTCTATAGTTGCAGGTGGTTTGGAACTTATGTCATAAACTACTCTATTAACGCCTTTTACCCTATTTATTATTTCATTGGATATTTTCTGAAGAAATTCATGCGGCAGATCAACCCAGTCTGCAGTCATACCATCTGTGCTCTCAACTGCCCGCAAAGCCACGCATTTTTCATACGTTCGCTCATCCCCCATCACACCAACGCTGTTAACCGGCAACAACAAAGCACCGGCCTGCCAGATCTTATCGTAAAGATTCCATTCCCGCAAACCATTGATAAAAATGGCATCCACCTCTTGTAATATACGAACTTTTTCAGGGGTTAGATCTCCGAGAATCCTAATTCCCAGGCCAGGTCCCGGAAAGGGATGCCTTCCTAAAAGCTGAGGGTCAATCCCTAGGGTATTGCCAACTCGCCTCACCTCATCTTTAAAGAGTGTCTTCAGCGGCTCCACTATCTCTAACTTCATATAATCAGGTAAACCGCCAACATTGTGATGGCTTTTTATAGTAGCAGACGGACCTCCCGATGCGGATACGCTTTCTATCCTGTCTGGATAGATTGTTCCCTGGGCCAGCCACTTCACATTTTCAATGCGATGAGCCTCATCATCAAATACCTCAATGAACGATCTGCCAATGGCCTTTCTTTTTTCTTCAGGATCACTGATTCCTTTTAAGGCACCCAAAAAGCGTGCCGAAGCGTCAACACCCTTCACGTTCAGTCCCATTCCTTCATACTGCTGTAGAACCGTTTCAAATTCATTCTTCCTGAGGAGGCCGTTGTTCACGAAAATGCAAAAGAGGTTTTTTCCGATGGCTTTATTAAGCAGAACGCCCGCCACTGTTGAGTCTACACCTCCCGATAAACCAAGAACAACCCTGTCGTCTTTAAGTATTTCCTTTAATTCCTCAACGGTTTCATCAACAAAGGAATCCGGTGTCCAGTCTGGGTGTATCCCGGCTATATCGATCAGGAAATTATGAATGAGCTGGGTTCCGTCAGTGGTATGATATACCTCCGGGTGAAACTGGATTCCGAAAGTTGGTTCATCCAGTAACCTGAATGCCGCATTCTCCACGTCGTTGGTCGAGGCCAGCAATTCGGCATTTGACGGCAACTCCCTGATGGTATCACTATGACTCATCCAAACCTGGCTGCCATCCGTAATTCCCTTGAAGAAAACCTCGTTCCTGTGAATGTCGGCTAATCTGGCTCTTCCGTATTCACGGATATTCGAGGAGGCTACATGCCCACCTGACGACTGAGCCAGGTATTGTGCTCCGTAACATATCCCAAGCAACGGGATCTTACCCCTGATCTGCGAAAGATCTGGAATCAAAGCTTCATCTCCCCTTACCGAATAAGGGCTGCCCGACAGGATAACT
>JBFKFP010000007.1:0-38521 GCA_041618535.1 Flavobacteriaceae bacterium | reverse complement strand
ATCGGTTCCCAGGATCTCGACAATTCCTTCTTCAGTATCAGGATCTTCGTTGATTACAATCGTGGTATTGGTTTCCTTCTGAAGTTCCTGTATTGTTTTTCCACCCGGACCAATAAGCGCCCCGATGAATTCACCCGGGATCATTGTGGTCACGATCTTAGGTGCGTGAGGCTTGATAGAAGGATTTGGTTCTGCAATGGTCTCCGTGAGCTTTTCAAGGATATGCAACCTTCCGTCACGTGCCTGTTTTAAAGCTTTGATAAGGATCTCGTATGACAGTCCCTTTATCTTGATATCCATCTGGCAGGCAGTGATACCATCTTCTGTTCCGGTCACCTTGAAATCCATATCTCCCAGATGATCTTCATCTCCCAGAATGTCACTCAATACCGCATATTTCTCACCATCGCTGATCAATCCCATGGCGATACCTGAAACAGGTTTCTTTATTTGAATACCGGCATCCATAAGGGCCATTGTTCCAGAGCAGACCGTTGCCATAGATGATGATCCGTTGCTTTCCAGAACTTCACTTACCACCCTAACAGTATAAGGGCAATCATCAGGTATCATACCTTTCAGCGCCCTTTGTGCAAGGTTTCCGTGTCCTACCTCACGTCTTGACGTTCCCCTGATCGGCCTTGCCTCACCAGTTGAAAACGGTGGGAAGTTATAGTGCAGGTAAAATGTTTCCTCTCCCTGGTAAGTTGCGAGATCAACGATATTCGCCTCTCTTGAAGTACCTAATGTCACCGTTGCCAGTGCCTGGGTTTCACCCCTGGTGAAGATTGATGAACCATGTGTGGACGGCAAGTAGTCAATTTCACACCAAATTGGACGAATATCCGTTGTTTTTCGACCATCCAGCCTGATGCCTTCATTAAGTGTCAGTTTTCGCACTGCTTCCTTGTGCGCATTTTTGAAATATTTGCTTATCTGATCGCCTATTTCCTCCAGTTCCTCCTCAGAATATTGCGCTTTTATCTCCTCTTTCAGGTCGGAAAATGCTTGTGAACGCTCTTGTTTGGCTAATCCGGCCTTTGCAATTTCATAGCATTTGTCAAAAGCCAGGTCAAAGATTTTCTTTTCGAGTTCCTCATTTTCAGCCTCCCCTTCGTACTCACGGGTCTCTTTTTTACCTACAGCCTCTGCCAGTCTTACCTGGGCCTGGCATTGTAGCTTGATGGCTTCATGTGCGAATTTTATGGCCTCTGCCATTTCCTCCTCGCTGCATTCTTTCATTTCACCCTCAACCATCATTACAGAGTCTTCAGAGGCTCCTACAATCAGGTCAATATCCGCTTCCTTAATCTGCTCTCTGCTGGGATTGATAATGAATTGGCCATCAATTCGGGCCACACGGGCTTCTGAAATGACGGTTTCGAATGGAAGATCACTAAGTTGAATGGCTGCAGAAGCTGCCAGGCCTGCTAATGCATCGGGCATGACATCATCGTCATGAGACATAAGCTGGATCATTACCTGGGTTTCACAATGATAATCTTTTGGAAAAAGTGGTCGCAAAACACGGTCTACAAGTCGCATCGTCAGTATTTCTTCTGTACTGGGACGGGCTTCTCTCTTGAAAAAACCTCCCGGATAACGACCGGCAGCAGCAAATTTTTCCCTGTAGTCTACCGTTAACGGCAAAAAGTCGACATCCGACGGGTCGTAATTAGATACTACTGTACACAGCAGCATCATTTTTCCCATTTGAACCACAACAGATCCGTGTGCCTGTTTGGCCAATTTTCCGGTTTCGATGGAAATCTCCCTTCCATCACCGAGGTCAATAACCTCTTTAAATGTTTTTGGAATCATAAATAATTATAGTCTAATTAAACAATGGTCGCTGTGTTGTTGTAGTGAATGACCAATGAAAAACTATAATCAGCTTCTTCTTGTTCCCCTGTATGGCGGAGAGTATAATAAAAAGGAGGCACAAAGCCTCCTGAAATTATTTTCTTAATCCTAATTCCTTAACGATCGCCCTGTACCTCATAATATCTTTTTTCATCAGATAATCTAACAGTGCTCTTCGTTTTCCTACCAATTTTACCAAAGAACGCTCGGTATTATAATCTTTTTGATTGTTCTTCAAATGCTTGGTGAGGTGATTAATCCTGTGGGTAAACAATGCGATCTGTCCTTCAGCAGAACCGGTATCCTGCGCATTTTTACCGTGTTTTTTGAAAATTTCTTCCTTGACTTTATTTGTTAAATACATGCCAACATTTATTTAAATAATTTTTATGTATCGACCGGTTTTTCCGTGTCAGGCTGCAAATATAGGAAATATAAAAAGAATTGCAGCCCGTGTAATAAAGAATAATATTTCGAAAAAAACTGAGTTTTGATTAAACCATTCCCTCTTAAGAAAGTCTTAACACTGTAATAACTTAAATCGAGCAAAGATGAAACACATTATTTCAAACCCAAAATTGCTATTTGCCGTGTTCGCTTTTTCATTGTTAATCGTTGGTTGCAGTGATAACGATCCGGTTGAAAACGAAGAACCAGTTGCGCAGGACTCTACAGAAGTAGCCCGCTCAGCTGAAATTGACAAAGCCTCAGATTCTATCGATGACATTTCCATTGAGGTCTATGAAATCCAGGAGGACAGTGAGAATAACAGGTCGACAGCAGAATTTAATATGCTGCCCGACTGTGTTACAGTAACCGTGGTAATGGAACAAAATTACCGGGAGATCACCATTGATTTTGGTTCTGAAGGTTGCCTGATTCACGGGAATCTCTTAAAAGGACAAATCGTGTTGACCTATTCACGTAATCCTGAAGCCCAGGAGGTCTATATTACCAAATCCCTGGTCGATTTCTATTTCAACAATAAGAATATAATTGGTGGAAAGACTTTCCTGAAGGAATTGTCAAATGAGAACGGAAATCCCCAATTCACAAAAACATCAGACATCACGGTGATCTGGCCTAACGGACTGCAGGCATCACGCTCTGGAGTGAAGGTAAGAGAATGGATAGAAGGTTTTGATACACCAGGTATTTTTAGTGATAACGTTTTTGAAATTACGGGGAATTGGTCAACTACTTTCGTAAATGGGAACACTCATAACTATGAGGTCATCATTCCGCTGCGAAGAGAAGTGATCTGCTTTTACTTCGTAAGTGGGTCTATAGATGTAGAACGCACAAACTTCTCCGGTGTTTTTGACTATGGTGAAGGCGATTGTGATAATATGGCAACCTTTACCTTTGATAATGGAGAGGTAGTCGAAATCGTACTGAATTAAACATGTTTTAGGTAAAATGATCAAGCGGCCGGGAGGCCGCTTTTTTTTATTTATCCATCAGGTCAGAATCCGTGATTCTGGTCCAGTTTCTGGAATCCGGCATGAAATTCACCCCTAACATCTATGTGCGAACAATAACCTTTCAGACCCCCCCCTGTAAAGCCGATACTGTTCTGACTGACTCAATGGTAAGAGTAACATCTTTCATATTGCTTATTCACCGATATCTGCTTTTTTGTTACTCCCTGAGCGGCTGATTGGTTATGAGGTCGATATACATGTTGACCTTGTTCTTAAGGTCTTTTCGGTGAACGATAAAGTCAAGGAAGCCGTGTTCTTTTACAAACTCTGCAGTCTGGAAGCCCTCCGGCAATTCTTTTCCTGTAGTGTCCCTAACCACCCTTGGCCCCGCAAATCCGATCAAAGCACCCGGTTCGCTGATGTTTATATCACCCAACATCGCAAATGAGGCAGTTGTTCCGCCCGTTGTCGGATCGGTGCAAAGAGAGATGTACGGAATTTTAGTTTCGGCCATTTGAGCAAGTTTGGCCGAGGTCTTGGCCAGCTGCATCAATGACAATGCAGCCTCCATCATTCGGGCGCCACCTGATTTGGAGATAATCAATAATGGTATATTGTTTTTCATCGCATGATCCACTGCCCTTGCTATCTTCTCACCAACAACACTACCCATAGAACCCCCTATAAATGAGAAGTCCATGCAGGCTACAACCAGGTCTTTGCCCTTTGATTTACCAACCGCAGTCCTTACCGCATCCTTTAAATTCGTTTTGTCCTTGGCCGATTTAATCCTGTCTAAATACTTTTTGTTATCCACAAACTTGAGCGGATCCTTCGATTCCAGTTTGGCATCCAGTTCCACAAATTTGTTATCATCAAAGAGAATTTCGAAATACTCCTTGCTTCCAATACGTACATGGTAACCATCCTCCGGACTTACATAGTAATTCTTCTCAAGTTCTTCGGTATCGACAACTTTTCCGGTTGGCGATTTGTACCACAGCCCCTTGGGGGTGTCCCGCTTCGCTTCGGTAGGTGTCTGAATCCCCTTGTCTTTGCGCTTAAACCAAGCCATTCTATATTGGTAGTTGTTTAGTTAGTCAAGATTAAAAATAACAAATAATTATAAGGTATTGACATTGTTTAAGTCCTCAAATGCCTTTTTCAACCTTGCTACAAAGGCATTTTCAGCCTCTCTTAACCACCTTCTGGGGTCGTAGTATTTCTTGTTCGGAACATCGTCGCCCTCCGGGTTCCCGATTTGAGACTGGAGATATGCTTCATGAGTTTTGAAGTAATCGCGAATACCAGTCATAAAGGCATATTGCATGTCGGTATCGATATTCATTTTTATGACACCATAACCTATTGCTTCCCGAATCTCTTCAACCGAAGAACCGGATCCTCCATGGAAGACAAAATCGATATGATTATGGCCAACGCCATATTTTTGGGTAACATATTCCTGAGAGTTCTTCAGAATTTTTGGTGTTAACTTCACGTTCCCGGGTTTGTAGACCCCATGAACGTTTCCGAAGGCCGCTGCTACAGTAAACTGGTCGCTTACCTTGCTCAATTCCTCATAGGCATATGCTACTTCTTCGGGTTGGGTGTAAAGTTTAGAGGCATCAACATCGGTATTATCCACACCGTCTTCCTCACCGCCAGTGATACCGAGCTCAATTTCGAGAGTCATCCCGATCTTGCTCATTCGCTCCAGGTATCGTTTACAGATTTCGATGTTTTCTTCAAGAGGCTCTTCACTTAAATCAATCATGTGAGAAGAGTATAAAGACTTACCTGTTTGCTTGTAGTGGACCTCACCAGCATCCAGCAGGCCATCTATCCATGGTAACAGCTTCTTTGCGCAGTGATCGGTGTGCAAAATTACGGGTACATTATATTTTTCCGCTAACAAATGTACATGATGAGCCCCGGCAATAGATCCTGCAACGGCCGCCCTTTGATTTTCATTACTCAATCCCTTTCCGGCATTAAAACAGGCACCTCCGTTTGAAAACTGTATAATGACAGGAGCATTAAGATCCCGAGCGGTTTCCAATACCCCGTTTATACTGTTGGATCCCACTACGTTAACAGCTGGTAATGCGAATCCTTTTGATTTCGCCAGTTTGAAAATTTCCTGAACTTCTCTGCCCGTGGCGACGCCCGGTTTTATTGAATGACTCATTGTAAATTGATATTTTTTAGTTAGGATTAGGCTACAAAAATAGTCATTTTTATATATGAGAGCCCCAAATCTGGTAAAATTGGTAAGGAATGGAAAAGTTGATCAGAAGGGATAGTTTATACCGATGTTATAAACTGCGTTGGCGAAATTGTATTCATTAAACCAGCGGTTTCCAACGGGAAAGGAGGGATCGTATGTTTTAAACCCGATATCACCTCTCAGAACGAAGAATCCAAAATCATATCGAAGCCCGAAGCCTGTTCCAAGAGCGATATCCCGCAGGGAAGAGAACCCCTCGAAAGTGGCACCATCCTCCTCAACATCATCAAGAACATTCCATATGTTCCCAGAGTCAAAGAACAACGCTCCATTTAGCCTTCCGAAGAGATTAAAACGATATTCCATGCTAAGCGCGATTTTCAGATTTGCTTCATTGAATTCATCATTGCTGTCGGAACTCCCTGGCCCGAGGTTATATGCGGTCCATGCCCTGTTGTCATTTGTTCCTCCTGCAAAGAAACTCTTGGCGAACGGAATGCTGGTGGAATTACCATATGGAAGGGCAATTCCGAAAAAGCTTCGTATAGCGATTACATTTTTGCGGCCAAGGTCCCAGTGTTTGATATAATCGAATTCGGTTTTCGCATATTGAGAAAAAGCCACATTAAACAATTCGTATTTGTCGTCTCTGTTTTTTTGCTCCCCGATCAATTTTGAGAAACTTGAGAGCAAATTACCTGCAAACTCGATCTTGAATCGAAAAATAGAAAAGTCTTCATCAAATACATTCGATCTTTTATCCTTGGTGTAATTGAAGTTTGTAGCCAGGATAAGGTTGTTTTCCGTAAGTCGCTCTTTTCGTTCTTTGATGTTACTTACCTGTTGGAAATCTGAAGGATTCGAAGTTTCAAAACCGGAATCAGCCAGAACAAGGCTTATAAAATCATCGGCCCTGCCCTGGATAAGCTGATCCTCTCCATTGACGTTTTCGATGAATTCCCCAGGTGTATTATAGACATCTAAGGCAATATTCTCAAGGCGGTTGAACGAGGTTTGATATACACTGAAATAATTATCCGGGTTCAGGTTGCGAACGTATTGTGCATTAAAAAGGTCCAGCCCATTGGTCACATTTCCCGAAGGATACCAACGATAATTGAGTATGCCGTTTACCGTCTGTTTGTCTAATCCGATGTTAGCCTGGCTGGTGAACCCAAGCGATATTCTTGTACTCGGCGACATAAACTTCGGAATGAGCCTCTCGGTATTCAATGGGAAGAAAAACCGGGGGATCGTCAATCTCATATTGCCACCAATCTCGTTAATATCGAAAAATTGTTGGTCGCTCTCATTTCCGTCCTTGGAAGCCCCTATTGATCCCAATGCGGAAATTTCGAGTGTTTCTGCTCCCCTGAACAAATTTCGGGCAAGCAAAGAAGTGCTAAATGAAAGCCCAACGGTTTGAATATTGCTTTGAGAGATATTAAAGTCGAAGCCCAGGCCAAATTTCTTTCTCGGACTCAAATAAATATTCGCCGTCAGGGTGGTGTCCTCCTCGTTTTCTATATATTCTATGTTCGGATATTTGAAGGTCTGCAATTCATTGAGATAGCGCAATGTATAGGTGCGGTCAACGTCTCTGTATATCTTTCCTTTGCTGATAAGAATGGCATCGGTAAGCGCTTTGGGCTTATATCGAAGCCTGTCATAGCTGTATAGTTTATAGTTGCCAAAGGTGGTTGTATCGGCAAAGGGCCGGTCCCTGAATTCGAAGGCATCGTCGGTTATTATGTTGACGTCCCGAATGGTGTAGATCTTGAACGGTACCCGGGCAGTGGAATCCTCGTTTCGAATGATACGATTTTTAATCTGCAATTCCACATCTACTTTTTTCCCCTTACCAATGGTATCATTTTCAAATTCGATATAATCCTCACTGAAATGGAAAACACCTTTGTTCCTGAAATCGGTATTAATACGGTCGCGTTCTCCCTCGAAATCCGCAACCCTGAATTGCTTGCCCTTCCTGATGAGAGACTTTTTTTTACTTAGCTTATACAATGAATCGATTACAGGTGAAGCGATATTAACGCTCAGGACATCAATAAAGTAGGGTTTCCCTGTTTTTACATTGAAGGACAAACTGGCCCTTTTTCTTCCTAATGTATCCATTTCATAGGACACTTCACGGTCAAACCAGCCATTTACAAAGTAATAATCCCGCAGGTTCTTCATGGATTTTGCGGTTTTAACAGAATCGATGATCGTAGGCCTCTCACCGGTTGTTCTTAGCCAGCTATTCAATCCAAGCGCCGATTCCTTTAGTCGGTTAACCTGTTTCCTCGAATAAATTTTATTCATCCTGGCCCGTTTTTTAGGCTTCTTATCTAACCAGGCCTCAAAGATGGAATCCCGTTTGGGGCGGGCCAGGTTATAGATATGAAGCCTCAGGGGAAACCCGAGGACCTTTGCATTGGGTCGTTGATACAGCAAATTATTAATCTCTTCCCTGTTGGTCTTTTTGTCATTTACCAAAATGGCCGTGTCCGTCAGCAGATGCTGGTTTTCTCCAACTCTTTTAACTACATTGCAAGACGTAAGGAAACCTATGAGGACAAGGGTTAATGATATTTTTAAGGCGGGGTATGTCAAGTACAGAATTATAAATTAGATCCCAATTATTCGGCCGGATTCAATCTCAAAAATACATTATTTGAATGTTAAGTAAAAGCCAATTAAAGCTTATAAATAGTTTAAAACACAAAAAGTATCGGCTCTCTAATAAGCTGTTTGTGGCCGAGGGCATAAAAACTGTTCAAGAACTCATCAATTCAGAAGTCGATCTTGTCCGACTCTATCTAACTACGATGGAAATTGCAGCTCCGGATCACTTGTGCACAATAATCTCATCTAAGGAGTTAAAGCGCATCAGCTTTCTTAGTACTCCACAGAAGGTTTTCGGGCTTTTTCAGATCCCCGATCCCAAACCGATCGATCATGAAGGATTGATCATAGCCCTCGATTCTGTAAGTGACCCGGGCAATCTCGGTACGATCATCAGGTTGTGCGACTGGTTTGGCGTGAAGGACCTTGTTTGCAGCCCTGATACGGTGGATTGCTACAATCCCAAGGTCGTTCAGGCCACAATGGGCTCCATTGCAAGGGTTAATGTAACCTACACCGAGCTGGGAACATTCCTTGGTGAGAGTGAAAAGCCGTCTTACGGAACCTTTATGGAGGGTGAGATTATCTATAATTCTGAATTACCCGACTCAGGGGTTATCGTCTTTGGAAATGAAGCTCACGGGATCTCAGATAACTTAAAAGGGAAGATCAAGAAAGCGATCACCATTCCACAATTCAGCGTTCACCAGCAAACAGAAAGTTTGAATGTGGCCAACGCCGTTGCCATTGTTCTGAGTGAATTCCGAAGAACCTCTACTGGAAAGTAAAGTTTATAAATAAGCCCCTCGTCTTCATGCTGGCTACGTTGCCGGTCCATGGGCTGTTCGGATCCGCATCCCTTATCAACTCATCATTGATCCCGAAAATACCACGTACAGATGGGGTGAATTTAAACCAGAACAGGTAGAGGTCTATCCCGAATCCCAGTTCATAAAATGCCACACTTTTTTTCGAACGGAACTCGCCTATGCTGTTGTCATCAGGGTTTTCCTGGTTGCTCGATAAATTCAGGGCCGTTGAAAGTCCTGCAACTATGAACGGCTTCATATTATTGACCCTCTTCGTTGAGAGTTTTAACAAAAGCGGGAGGTGAATGTAAGTTGATCTTACTTCCCGCTCCAGATCAGAATCGTTGAACTCCATGCCGGAGAAGTAGGAGGGATGATAGCGTAAAATACGTTTGGTTATGAACAGCCCGGGCTCTAGGCGAACATCTATATGATTGGATACCCGCAAATTGCCTATCAGCCCGACACTAAAACCTACAGAACGTTCAACCTGTATATCCTTAAGGTTTTCATTATAATCAAAATTGAAATCATAATTGTTAAAACCCAGGTAATAACCCCATGACAAAAGGGCTTTGTCAAAGTTTTGATTATTTTGAATCTTCTCTTTGTTAAACAGCTGTGCCTCGGTTAATTGTACCGAAATAACAAGCAGTAAAAACAAGGCAAAACGCTTATTCATATTACTTTGAGGCTATATATATGGTTGCCGAACCAAAGGTTTGTGGCAACGCTGTCGCATTAATAAACCCAATTTTAGTCAAAATATTGTTAAGTGCCTCACCATATGGAAAATTTGAAGCCGATTCGCTCAGGTAGGCATAGGCCGATTTATCCCTGGAGAAGATCCTTCCAATCAATGGTAATATATACTTTGTATACAGGAAGTATCCCTGGCGAAAAGGGGTTTTGGTAGGAACCGAGGTTTCAAGGATAACAAATATACCATTAGGTTTAAGTACTCGCAGAATTTCCGACAGGCCCTTATCCAGGTTTTCAAAATTTCTGATGCCGAAAGCCACTGTTATGGCATCGAAACTATTGTCCGCATAAGACAGCTTTTCTGAATCACCCACGACCATTTCAATCTTTTCATCCAATTCTTTTTTCAAGATCTTTCTACGCCCCACTTCAAGCATCCCCTCACTTAAATCCAGTCCAATTATCTTTTCAGCTCCGGTCTCCACCAGTGAAATGGCCAGATCTCCGGTTCCTGTGGCAACATCTAATACAATTTTCGGATGAGTGGCTGCAACGAGATTTATCACTTTTTTTCTCCATTTCACATCGATACCAAGCGTGATCACTCGGTTCAGGCTGTCATATTCACGGGAAATTGTGTCGAACATGGTGGTTACCTGTTGCTTCTTCCCCTCGTTGCTGTGCTTATATGGTTTGATAGTCTCAGACATGATTCCAATACAACCTATTAAGATTGCAAAGAAATGGAATTCAATAACAAATCCCTAAAATTAGAGTATATTTGCACGTCTTTCATAATGCTATTTTCATGAAGATAATCATTGCCGGGGCCGGAGAAGTCGGTTTTCATTTGGCAAAATTGTTGTCCTACGAATCTCAGGAAATCACATTAATAGATACCAAACGTGAAAACCTGACATATGCCGATAATCACTTAGATATTAAGGTGCTAAAGGGTGATGCGACCTCGATTTCACTTTTAAAGGAGGCCCGTGTTAACCAGGCCGACCTGGTGATTGGCGTAACATCTTCCGAGACGACTAACATTACCACCTGCGTACTTGCGAAACAACTGGGTGCTGCAAAAACCATAGCCAGGATTAGTAATACCGAACTTATCGATTTCAAGGATGAGGTTGGGTTTACCGCACTGGGAATAGATGAATTGATATCACCAGAATCACTGGCAGCTACAGAGATAGAACTGCTGCTTAACCAGGCCGCCTTTAATGACACCTATCAATTCGAGGAAGGTGCCCTGACCATGCTTGGACTAAACCTTCCAAAGAGCGCGGTAATGATAGGGAAAACGGTGAAAGAGGCAGCAGAATACCTGCCGGACGTGCACTTCCTTCCTATCGCGATACAACGCTACGGAACCCATTACACTATCATTCCGAGGGGGGATACCATTCTTAAAGAGGGAGACCATGTGGTCTTTATGACTTCCAAGGGGGGTGACGAGGAACTGTGCAAGCTTACCGGTAAGGTTAATACCCATATTAAGAAAGTAATGATCCTTGGTGGTGGTAAAATAGGAGCAGAGACATGCCAGGCCCTGTCAGCTGCCAAATATTCGGTAAAGCTTGTAGAAAAGGACAGGAACCGTGCATTTGAATTGGCCGATAGACTGAACAACTGCCTGGTCATCAATGGAGATGGGCGAAATGTAGAACTTTTAGATGAAGAGGGATTATCTGAAATGGATGCCTTTATTTCGGTCACGGGGAACTCAGAGACCAATATCATGTCCTGTCTGGTTGCAAAATCAAAAGGGGTTAACAAAACCATTGCCCTGGTTGAAAATATCGATTATTTCGAGCTTTCACATTCTATAGGCGTCGATACCCTGATAAACAAGAAGCTCTTGGCTGCCAACAACATTTTCAGGTATATAAGAAAGGGTGAGGTGCTTGCGATGACCAAGCTGAGCAACATGAACGCTGAACTTCTTGAGTTCAATGTAAAACCCACTTCCAAGATCAATGGAAAAAAAATCAAGGACCTAAATTTTCCGAAATCAGCCATTATCGCAGGTGTTGTGCGTGATGGTGAAGGATTGATCGTCCTTGGCGAATTTGCTGTACAGGCCGGGGATAAGATCGTTGTTTGCAGTTTGCGTAAATCAATTAAGAAAGTGGAGAGCTTTTTCTTCTGATATGCGACTTAATTTTAAGATCATACTTCATTTTCTAGGACTTCTTCTTTGTTTTAATGGAGGATTCATGCTCATTGCTGCACTTATGAGCTACATCTATAATGACGGAGTGGCTGATGACATTTCATTGGCAGGTGTGGCGGTTATATCTGTGGGAATTGTCCTAATGCTAAATACCCGCAATCACAGAAAGGAGATGAATAAACGGGAAGGCTATCTCGTAGTTACCTTTGGTTGGCTTATAATGGCCTTGTCAGGAACCCTGCCATATGTCTTTACAGATACCATCCCAAGTTTTACCAACGCCTTTTTCGAGACCATTTCCGGATACACCACCACGGGGGCAAGTATTCTGAATAATATCGAATCTATGCCTCATGGCATCCTGTTCTGGAGAAGTCTTACCCACTGGATAGGAGGGATGGGTATCATTGTCCTGGCTGTGGCCATTTTGCCGCTGCTTGGGATTGGAGGGATGCAGCTATTCGCAGCTGAAGCCCCCGGGCCCAATGCTGATAAACTTCATCCGAGGATTACGGATACCGCCAAACGCCTCTGGCTGATCTACGTGGGATATACAGCAGCTGAGACCCTTTTGCTGAGTGTGGCCGGAATGTCCTTTTTTGATGCCATCAACCATTCCATGTGTACGGTTTCTACCGGTGGTTTTTCAACTAAGAATGCCAGCATAGCCCATTGGAATGACACTCCTTTGATACAGTACATCGTTATGGTATTCATGTTCCTTGCAGGAATGAATTTCGTGTTGAGTTATTTTGTATTTAAAGGTAAAATTCAGCGCATTATCAGGGATGAGGAATTTAAATGGTACTGGCGTTTTATCGCCGTTTTTACGATTGTAGCTGCATTGATCATATATTTCAGGGCAGATATATCTACTACTACAGTAGATCATCCAATGATATGGGGAGAAGGTGAAAGTGCTATAAGGCACGCACTTTTCCAGGTGCTGGCGGTGGTTACCACAACCGGATTCGTCACTGCCGATTTTACAGCATGGACTCCTTTTCTGCTGGTGTATTTTTTCGGCCTGATGTTCCTAGGAGGATCTGCAGGCAGTACCTCAGGCGGCATAAAAGTGGTAAGGCATCTTATCATGATACGAAACGGGTTCCTTGAATTCAAACGAACCTTACATCCCAACGCAGTTTTACCTGTACGGTATAACGGTCATACAATAAACGAAGGAATAGTTTTTAATATTCTGGGATTTTTCATTTTATACATGTTGTCCTTTATAATCGGGTCACTCGGGTTCTCAATAATCGGTCTGGATTTTCAATCAGCCATTGGTGTGGCGGCATCCAGCCTTGGTAATGTTGGTCCGGCACTGGGCGACTTTGGACCGGTCAATAATTTTTATGCTATGCCTTCGATCGGGAAATGGTGGTGTGCCTTCCTGATGCTGATAGGGCGTCTGGAGCTCTTTACAGTCCTTATTCTTCTGACACCTTTTTTCTGGAGAAACCGATAAGGTTTTTGATCACAGAAACTGAATTCTCAAAATTTTAACATTTTCCCGAACTATCAGTATTAATGATATTTCCCGAAGGAAATAGCTTGTATCCCACGATATACTTGCGATACAGGATGTAACGAAAATATGATATCGGCGTCATATATGCGTAATCAATTAAAATTCACGTCATGAAATCAATAGTTCTTAACAAGGTGATCGAGACTATGCCAATCCGGGAGGAAGTACCTTTGATAGAAACATATGAAGGCATATTGAATTCAGATTTCAAGAAAGTCGCTAAACATAACTTCTTCAATTCTAAACCAACTTCAATATTCGCAACAAGACAACGTGTTAAGAGCTATCAGTATCATTTCACTTCCGATGCTGCCACCCTGATAAAACTTTCAGTATTTGCAATTGTTTTGGCAGTAGTGCTTCTTTAAATGAGGAGGTCGTTAAAAGTCAGACGGTTGTTATGAGCAGATCACTCAAACACCCTTGAACTTTCAGAAAAAGATCCAATCCTAACTTAAAACTGAAACAGGAAAGGACTCAAAATATCAAATTCAGGATTGATTCCTGGATGGAAACGAATAAATGTTGATCATTTATTATTTAGGAGTAAGTGCTGCGCAGTGGCCATGTAATCGGAAAGATGCATGGCTATTGCCATTTCAGGCCATGCTTACCGCATCCTTGATACGCCTTATCGCCTCTATGATTTGTTCCTTGGAGGCGGCATAGGAGATCCTTATGCAATTCGGGTCGCCAAATGCCTCTCCTGTAACAGTTGCTACCAGAGCCTCTTCTAACAGATACATTGAAAAATCGGTTGCATTCCTGATCGGATGTCCGTTTAACTCCTTTCCAAAGAAATAGGATACATCAGGGAAAACATAAAAAGCGCCTCCTGGAGTGTTCGATTTGAAACCCGGGATTTCATGCAAAAGATCGAGGATGAGATCACGTCTTTGGCTGAATTCCTCAACCATATAATCAATTGTGGAGGGATCGGCTTCCATGGCAGTGATAACAGCCCTTTGCGCTATGCAATTGGCCCCGCTGGTAATTTGACCCTGCATTTTGTTGCATGCACGTGCAATCCATGCCGGCGCACCTATAAATCCTATACGCCAGCCAGTCATGGCAAAGGCTTTGGAAACCCCATTTACCGTAATTGTACGGTCATACATGCTTTCGAATCTGGCGATGCTGTAATGTTCTCCTATAAAATTGATATGCTCATAGATTTCATCTGATACCACATATATATCAGGGTGATCATTGAGTACCTCAACAATTCCTGCCAGCTCCTCTCTGCTGTAAACAGAACCACTCGGGTTGCAGGGAGAACTGAACCAAAGCATTCTCGTTCTCGGAGTAATGGCAGACCTGAGCTGTTCAGGTGTCATCTTGAAATCGGTTTCAATAGAAGTTTTGATCTCAACAGGGGTGCCTTCAGCCAGCTTGACAATTTCCTTGTAGCTGACCCAATACGGGCAGGGCAGGATCACCTCGTCACCCGGATTCAACATCACCATGGCAACGTTAGCCAGTGATTGCTTCGCTCCGGTAGAAACAACTATTTGAGGCAGTTCATAATGAAGCTGGTTATCACGTCTGAATTTCTCTATAATGGCTAGTTTCAGCTCTTTGTATCCGTCAACCGGGGTGTAAGAATTATAATTTTCCTCTATTGCTCTTATCGCCGCTTCTTTAATGAAATCGGGAGTATTAAAATCAGGCTCTCCTAAGCTTAAGCCGATAACGTCCTTTCCTAGCTCACGAAGTTCTCTTGCCTTAGCTGCCATGGCCAAGGTCTGAGACGTTGACAAACGATTGATTCGTTCAGATAGTGGTTGCATCAAGGTGTCCATTAGTATTGTAGTGATGGGTTCATACCCATTTCTCTTAAAAACCTGAAATGCGCAGTAATGGCCTGCCGCGTTGATTTATATTCATTATATGGCAAATTGAATTCTCTTGCCGTTTCCCGTACGATCTTGGAAATCCTGCTGTAATGCACATGACTGATATTGGGAAAGATGTGGTGTTCCACCTGGTGATTAAGGCCTCCTGTAAACCAGTTTACCAGTTTATTCCTGGTTGAAAAGTTGACCGTGGTCTTTAACTGATGAATGGCCCAAGAATTTTTAATTGTTCCGTTATTCTCTGGAAGCGGCATTTCCGCCTCATCCATTATATGTGCTAATTGAAATACCACACTAAGAATTAAACCGGCGGTGTAATGCATGATAAAAAATCCAAGCAATACCTTCCACCATGCTATATCAAGGACAAGAATGGGGATAATAATCCATATCGCAACCAAAGCGATTTTCGAAATTACCAGCTTACTCCAGTTGGATACCGGATCCGGCATTTTGCCGTAGGAAAGATTGCGTTTCATGTAACGGGTCATCTGCTTGAAATCTGTCATGATGGCCCAATTTATAGTAAGAAGTCCATAAAGCACGAAAGAATAATAGTGTTGAAAGCGATGGTACCATTTCCATTCGGCGTGTTTTGAAAATCTAAGAAGCTGACCTGCATCCATATCCTCATCATGACCGTGAATATTTGTGTAGGTATGATGCAGAACATTATGCTGGACTTTCCAGTTGTAAACATTACCGGCCATAATATATATACTGCTTCCCATCAGCCGATTTATCCAAGCCTTGTTCGAATAGGATCCATGATTGCTGTCGTGCATGACATTCATTCCAACGCCAGCCATCCCTATTCCCATAACAATGGTCAGAAGCAATTGAAACCAGCCCGGGAGATCAAGAGTGAGAATGATAAAATAGGGAGTAAAAAACAGTCCGAACATTACGGCGGTTTTGATCCACAATATCCAATTCCCGGTTTTTTTAATGTTATTTTCCCTAAAATAGTTGTTTACACGCTTATTCAGAGTCCTGAAAAACATTGCGGAATCAGCTCTGGAAAAGGTGATCGTTGGGGATTGTAAAGGCATATTCTTATAGTGATTTTATAATTATATGATCGACAAATATAGCTAATTATTATAACGGAAGTGATGGCAAAATGATTAATTATGCACACAATTTCCCCTATTTTTGTTGAAATTCTCGAGTTGTGGAAATACTTCGGAAAAACTTTCCCGGGTTGAGTTCTGAGCAATACTCTAAATTAGAGAAATTATCAGGGCTTTACACCTATTGGAACAGCAGGATCAATGTTATCTCAAGAAAGGATATCGAACATCTCTATGAACGTCATGTCCTGCACTCCCTTGCCATAGCAAAAGTTATTTCCTTTGAACCCGGGACCAAAGTGCTTGACGTTGGTACTGGTGGGGGTTTTCCGGGCATTCCGCTGGCTATCCTTTTTCCAGAGGTTTCGTTCCATCTGGTAGACAGTATTCAAAAAAAGATCAAGGTGGTAGACGAGGTTAGAGATGCTATCGGCTTGCAAAATGTGATCACTACTCATTGCCGGGCACAGGAGATCGTTGGGTCTTATGATTTTGTGGTAAGCCGGGCAGTGACTGCCATGCCTCGATTTGTTAGCTGGGTGGGAAAAAAAATCAGAACAGATGGATTCAACAGCCTGCAGAATGGCATCTTATACTTAAAGGGTGGTGATCTAAAAGAAGAATTAAGCCAATTTCCAAATGCTGTTATCTTTCCCATATCCAATTATTTTGATGAACCGTTTTTTGAAACCAAGAAGGTGGTTCACCTCGGCTTGTAGTCACCGCTTTCCACCATATTTTTATTGTATTTTAGATTAAATTCTTAAAAATGAGGTTTTATTTAATCTTTTTAATACTTGTGTTTTCTGCTGAAGCCCAGGAGGCCGGGGCAACCGATACACTGCTAATAGGTTATGCAGAAGCACCTCCTTTCTTGATCAAGAATGGTGAAGATTTAACAGGTATCAACGCATGGCTCTGGAAGAAGGTTGCCAATGATGAACAACTGGTTTATAAACTGGTTGAAATGCCCTTTCCTGAACTTTTTCCCGCGCTAGAATCGGGACAGCTCGATCTCTGTATTAACCCACTTACAATTACTTCAGGAAGAAGAAAGACGATCAGCTTCACCGATCCTTACTTCGCCTCATATTCTACTGTGGCGGTGCCAAAAACGTCCTCACTGCAACGCTTCCTGAATTTTGTCAGCGGTTTCTTCAATATCAATTTTCTAAGGGGGTTCACGGGACTCATTCTTTTGATATTTATCTTTGGATTGCTGGGATGGTATTTTGAAAGGCGTAAAAACCCTGAGCATTTCAGAACGGGAATAAGAGGGGTTTGGGATGGTTTATGGTGGTCTGCCGTTACCCTTACAACTGTTGGTTACGGCGACAAGGCTCCCAAAAGCAGTGCAGGAAAAATAATAGCCCTGGCCCTGATGTTTATCGGATTGTTGTTTATATCTGGCCTTACGGCGAGCATCGCTTCCAGTTTAACGGTGAATGAACTGAGCTCTACATCTGAAAACTTTGATTCCTTCAAGAATAAAAAGGTTGGAACTGTGAGTAATTCCAGTTCAGTCAAATTCCTGAAATCACATTTTTTTCGGAATATCTCTGAATTTGAAAGCGTTCATGAAGGCCTTTCAGCTATGCAAAATGGTAAGGTTGAGGCCTTTGTTTATGACGAACCATTGCTCAGATATCGCATCGATAAGGATTCCAGCATATCGGAGGTCTCTATTTTACCTCTCAAATTCGATGTTCAATTTTATGCCTTTGGAATAACCCCGTTAAAACGGGAGTTGGAAACAAGAGTTTCAAGACGCATCCTCACTATTGTTGAAAGTAAGGATTGGGAGATCGTTCTCAGCGAATATGGCCTTACCGAGTTCTGAATAAATAGATAAGATAAAAGCCTGCCTTGTAAAGCTGTTGAGATTTGTTCCAACACTTATGGTTATACAAACACATGAAGGGTATCTACATAATAGATTTTAACCCGAATTAGAATAAAAAACCCGGGACAAGCCCGGGTAGATTTTTTATTATCCAAGGAATGGGTACCTGTAATCTGTTGGTGGAACAAAATTTTCCTTGATGGTCCTGTTAGAAACCCATCTCAACAAATTCCAGACAGATCCGGCTTTATCATTGGTCCCGGAACCCCTCGCACCGCCAAATGGCTGTTGACCAACTACGGCTCCGGTTGGTTTATCATTGATATAAAAGTTTCCGGCGGCGTTTTCAAGTGCGTTGGTTGCCTGATCTATCACATAGCGATCTGCACTGAAAATGGCACCCGTAAGAGCATATTCAGACGTTTGATCAACAAGCTCCAGCGTGCTTTCCCATTCATCATCTTTGTAGACATATATGGTTAGCACGGGCCCGAATAATTCAGTACACATGGTTTCGTACTTCGGGTTCGTTGTTAAAATCACCGTAGGTTCAATAAAATACCCTACAGACTTGTCGCAGTTTCCGCCGATAATGACTTCCGCATCTTTTGCTGATTTCGCCTCTTCAATGTAGGCCGAGAGTTTGTCAAAGGCGCGTTCATCAATTACGGCATTGATAAAGTTGGAGGTGTCATCCGGGCTTCCCATTTTGAAAGATCCGATATCCTCAAGGAGGTATTCCCTGACCTTATCCCATTTGCTTTCCGGAATATATGCCCTTGAGGCCGCAGAACATTTTTGTCCCTGGAATTCAAAGGCGCCCCTCGAGAGAGCCGTGGCTACCTGCTTTGAATCTGCACTTGGATGCATCCAGACAAAATCCTTTCCTCCGGTTTCTCCCACTATCCTGGGATAGGACAAATATTTACCCTTGTTTACATTCCTGCCTATCTGTTCCCAGAAGCTGTTGAAAACTCCGGTTGACCCTGTAAAATGGATCCCTGCAAAATATTTATTGTCCAGCAATACCTCCGTGATCACAGAAGAATTTCCGGTGACCATATTTATGACCCCGTCAGGTAAACCGGCTTCTTTGAACAAATCCATAATGACCTGGGCCGAATAGATCTGTGTACGCGCAGGTTTCCAAATTACCACGTTACCCATCATGGCAGGAGAGGCTGGCAGGTTTCCAGCTATTGATGTAAAATTAAATGGGGTTATGGCATATATAAACCCTTCCAGCGGTCTGTACTCCATCCGGTTCCAGATTCCGGGAGAAGACTCAGGTTGATTGCTGTAAATCTCGGTCATGAATTCAGCATTGAACCTGAAAAAATCTATCAGTTCACAGGCTGAATCGATCTCGGCCTGGAATACATTTTTCGATTGCCCTATCATAGTGGCAGCATTCAGTTTAGACCGGTAAGGTCCGGCTAACAGCTCAGCTGCTTTAAGGAATATGGCAGCACGGTCCTGCCAGGGAGTGGCCGCCCATTTCTTCCGGGCTTCCAGGGCTGTATTTACAGCATCTTCTATATGTTTTTTTTCAGCGAGATGAAAGCATCCAACAGTGTGTTTATGATCATGAGGAGGATGAATGTCTACCGTGTTACCGGTCCGGATCTCATGAGCTCCAATATAGAATGGAATATCTACATGTGAATTGTACATTTCACTGTAGGTCGACAATAATTCCTCCTTTTCGGCGCTTCCCGGCGCATACGATTTTACCGGCTCATTCACAGCCTTGGGTACTTTATAAAATCCTGATGCCATAATGTTTTAGATATTTTTCAGTTGTGTTCGATTTTTGAGCTGCAAAGTTACGGTTTTTTCAACATTAAGCATGAGTGGTTTCATGTTATGATGGTTCAGGATTGAATATTTTTTTTGTAAGTTTCCAAGGTCTATCCTGACTATGTCTGGCATGTGCACAGTAAGTTTATTTCGTCTATCAGATAATGATTTTATCCTGACCACCAATCGGGATGAAGCTCCTGATCGCATTACCCATAATCCTAGAATATATGCTGAAGAAAGTAGTTTCCTGCTTTACCCGAAAGACAGCCGAGCAGGAGGAACCTGGATCGGACTTAGCGACAGGAAGAGATTGGTTTGTGTACTGAATGGGGCTTTCAAAAAGCATGAAAGATATCCTCCTTACAAGCTAAGTCGTGGACAAATAGCAAAATCTTTGCTGGTAACAGACAGGTTAATTCAAACTTTAGAGGACATCGATTTAAAGAATGTTGAACCCTTTACCATGATAATTTTGAAATGGGATTCGAACCTGGAGGTCCTGGAATGGGTATGGGATTCGGAAGAAAAACACCTGAGAAAAATTACGGAGGAAAAAAGGATTTGGTCGTCTTCATCTCTCTACAACGATGCGATGAAAGAGGCGAGATTAAGTTGGTTTTCTAGATTCGTCTCCCAAAACAAACAACATCCTGAATCCATATGGGAATTTCACCATATAGGGGGTGAGGAAAATTCAAATTTCGGAGTAATTATAGACCGCGGCCATGTGCGCACAACCAGCGTGACCCAGGTGACAAAGACGGGGGATGAAATTGTTATGCGTTATGAGGATCTTCAAAAAGGAGACATCTGCAAAGTGCCTTTTAAAATACCGGAATTGAATAATGTCTGATTCTGGCATGATGATCGTAATGGCTTATCCGGAGACGGTTGTAATGGTAGCCGATGAATGGTATTCACCTTATTTGCATTACGTCGGAATTGGTAAAAGAAATTACGTCAGGGCAGGACATGCGGCCCTTGTCCTTATCAAAAAGACAACGGGTGAACTGGAGTACCATGATTTCGGGCGTTATATAACGCCAGAGCCCCATGGTCGGGTGAGGGGAAAAGATACAGACCATGAATTGGACTTTCCACTTCGGGCCGAGATAGAGGGAAGTGAAATAACCAACCTCGCGGAGATCCTCGAATTTCTTTCTACCAAACCTCATCTAACTCATGGTGAAGGTAAGCTTATAGCGTCTGTCTGTGATAGAATTGATTACGCCAGGGCCAGGCGATATATAGATGAGATGCAAGCCAGGCATTTCATTCGTTATGCAGCTTTTATAAAGGACGGGTGTAATTGCGCCCGTTTTGTGACCGGTGCGTTGATCGCCTCTGTGACAGATTCAAAAATTTACAGGCGGCTTAAACTATCTACCTGGTTTACGCCATCAACCATTGGAAATGTCATTATCGCCGACACTCAAAACAGGGTATACGAGATTTCGGAAAAAGGTCGGATCGGGATCTTTAATTCCACTGTTTCAAAAGAAAACAGGCGATATTTCCTGGACCGACTTCACGATCATTCACCGAATTTTAAAGGAACCCTCAAACCCAGAGAAGTCGATCCGGCATTGCCACATGCACAGTGGTTGAGCGGTGTTGCTGCCGGAGCATGGTATGAGTTGTATTCTACAGAAGAGTTGGTTATATTCAGGTTAAGGCGTATTTCGCCTGTTGGGAATATAGATACCGATGGGCTGTATCGTGTAATTGACAAGACTTTTGTTTATACCGATGCTTACAGTTTTATTCATTACAGCAACTGTAAATTCTTTCACGTTAAACAGAACGGAAAGATCTTCAGGTTTGATTTTATAAAGCCTTTGAATTAATTGAGCGCGAAGGGCGCACTCAACTTAAAAGTCGGGATCACTACGCGGAATTTTCGGGTCGTGGTGAAATTAATCATGCTGTAGTGGCCCTGCATTGCTCCGAAAGGGGAGGACAGAAGGCAACCCGAGTTGTATGTATGAGACTCTCCTGGCTTGAGAACCGGTTTTTTACCTATCACTCCTTCGCCATCTACAACTTCCACGTTGTTCAGGGCATCCAGGATTCTCCAGTGGCGCGAGTTGAGCTGAACGGAATCTTTACTCTGATTTTCAATGGTAACCTTATAACCAAAAGCAAAATGCACCTTGTAGTTCTTAAAGAACGTGCCTTCGAAATTGGTTTCGACTGAGATTTTAATTCCCCTGGTGACCTGTTGAACCATAGCTATTTTTTGATCCTTTTGATTTAAAAGTACACAAAAATACTAAAAATCACAGGGGAGCCCCGACAAAAATCAAATTTCTAAGTTAATTTTAACAATTAAACCCCTTAGTTTGAGATTTTTAGGGAAGTACTCTCGCCCAGGCCGATGATCTGGTCATACCTCGCACCGAGATCGCGATAATAAACAAGCACCTTGTAATTGTTCTCTGTCACATCGAAATCGCCGCTTATCGCTCCCTCGTTCAGCCTGCCATCATTATCCACTATAACATATTTATAATTATAGAATCCTTGTTTAAGAACCATGGCTTTTTCATAGAGTCCGCTACGCGGATTGAACTCCATCCTGTTAGATTCGTTCACAGCATAATTATTGTAGTTTCCATAGATATGTATACTTCCGTCAAGGATCTCGGGATGTTCAAGTGAGAAGTGTATCACCGTGTAATCGGCTTCAATGGCAGGGTTGTCACGGTCTATTACGGTGACCAGGAAATTTCCGTTAATGTCGGGATTGTAAGTGTAAGGGCTGTCTGCCCGGATAATGTCTGTAAACAGGTAACCGTGATAAAGATCTTTCAATTCAATAGATCGCACACCGAAACTGGCTGCCCTCACATCCTTGTTTTCAAAGAAAAGATATTCGTTCCCGCCCCAGAATGCCGATTCGGTGTCATATTTATAAATGAGGTTTCCGCCCAGGGTGTACTGCGGCTTTAATCCGTAAATTGCCGTGTTCAGGTTGTTATTCTGAATGATAACGGTGTTAACGGTCTGCTCCGGATTATTAAACCTCAGATTAAGCGATGATATATTGATATCGACTGATTGTTTCTGACTGATAAAACGAACGTCCCTTGACCGTTTGACTGCAACCCCGACCTGGGCCAATTCCTGGTAGACCATGAATTTTCTGCTGAACATCAGCTCACCATAATCATCGTAAATGGAGATCATATAATTCCCGCTAACCTTAAGCCGGGTTTGCTGATTAGGAATTTCCAGGGTGTAATGGCTGTATATTTGGTAGGTATTGAATGAGTTTTCATAATTCTGAATTCGCTGGTTGTCGAATCCATCCAGGAATTCCGGTTTCATCAACCGGGAGGGGGTCCAGTTGTAGTCGTAATGCTCGATCACATAATAAAAGTCTTCCTCATAGGCATTCAATACATCGAATTCCAGAACTAACCTCTCGTTGAGTTTCAGGATGGGTAATTCACCCTCGCTTGTATTGCTTTTAAAAGTAATGGTCTTGATAAATTCAGGTTCGGCCACTTCCTCTGCTACCTGGGCAAATGCAGATGTTGTAAGAAAGGCATAAAGCACAAAGTATATGGACTTTTTTATCATCCGAGCTTGGGTTTGGGTTAAAGATAAACAATTTTTATGCCGTTAAATTTGCTGTGGGAAGCTTAACAAATTATAACTTCTTTTATTATGAATTCTGTAGTATTAATTTGTAAATTTGCACGGATTTTTAGACAATACAATTCAATTACACTCACATGTCTATGGACATCAGAATAAAAAAAGGTCTGAATATAAAACTTGTAGGTGAAGCTGAAAAATCCGTTGAACAAGCCATTATCAGCAAATATTACGCCATCAGACCTGAAGATTTCCACGGAGTTACTCCCAGATTAATCGCGAAAGAAGGTGCAAAATTGAAAGCCGGTGAACCGGTTTTTCATTCCAAGGCCAATGAGGCCGTGAAATTTGTCAGCCCTGTTTCCGGTGAAATTATCGAGGTACAACGCGGACCAAAACGTCGAATAGATGCTATCAAAATCGAGGCGGATCAAAAGCAGGAGTTCGTTGATCACGGTAAACTTGATATTGACAAAGCAGATGCTGAAGCGATAAAAAAGCGACTACTGGAAAGTGGTTGCTGGCCGTTTATCAAGCAGAGGCCCTATGATGTAATAGCTAAAACGGACCGTAGTCCGAAAGCTATCTTTATCTCGGGTTATAATACTGCCCCGCTTGCTGCAGACCTGGATTTTGTTCTCCAAGGGAAAACAGGATTTATTCAAACAGCAGTTGATGCCTTGTCTAAACTTACAGATGGGGAGATCCATATTTCAGTAAATAAAAATGGCGATTCACCTTTGACAGAACTCAGGGGAGTAAGCCTTCATAGGATTTCAGGTCCTCATCCTGCGGGCAACGTTGGAACTCTGATCAACAAGGTGAGTCCTGTAAATAAGGGTGAAACGGTCTGGACCATCAGTGCCCAGGACATGGTCATAATTGGAGAATTGCTGGAAACAGGAAGGTTTAATTCAGAGAGGATCGTTGCACTTGCGGGATCTTCGGTTGAAAAACCGAGATACCTGAAGACGAGGATCGGTTCGGAAGTTTCCACCATGATCTATGACCACGGAGTTAGCAAAGATGGAAACGACAGGATCATTTCCGGAGATGTTCTTAGCGGGAAAGCTGTTCAGCCGGATGGCCACCTTGATTATTACAGCAACGTGATCTCGGTGATCCCTGAAGGAGATGATTATGAGTTCTTCGGTTGGAACAAACCGGTTTTTGATAAGATTTCGACCACAAGGGCTTTAACCTTTTCTTGGTTGAACCCGAAGAAAAAATACGAGCTCGACACCAACACCAATGGTGAACACAGGGCATTTGTTGTAACAGGAAATTATGAAGAGGTCTTCCCGTTGGATATCTATCCTATGCAAATTCTGAAGGCATGTATGTATAATGATCTGGATGAAATGGAAGCATTGGGAATGTATGAAGTGGCTCCAGAGGATTTCGCGCTTACAGAGTTCATTTGTATTTCCAAACAACCTCATCAGCAAATAATAAGAGACGGTCTTGATCTAATGCTAAAAGAAATTGGATAAATATGGGATTGAAAAGTAAACTACACACACTAAAAGAGAAGTATAAAGGGAAGAAAATGGCCCCGGCCTTCAACGCATTACATACCTTTCTTTACACACCAAATGATACCACCCACGGTGGGACACACATAAAGGCAGCCGATGACCTTAAAAGGACCATGAATATTGTGATCATGGCCTTGATTCCCTGCCTGATCTTCGGAATGTTCAATGCCGGTTACCAGCATTACCTGGCCCTGGGTGAGATCGAAGCCTCAACAGGGTTCCTTGGCCAGACCTTCTGGACTATGGATAATCTTTGGATCGGTATTCAGAAAGTATTACCCCTTGTAATAGTTTCCTATGGTGTCGGACTTGGAATTGAATTTCTCTTCGCTGTAATAAAAGGACATGAGGTAGAGGAAGGTTACCTTGTAACCGGAATGCTTGTACCCCTTATCGTTCCTGTAGACTTGCCATTATGGATGCTGGCAGTGGCCGTAGCATTCGGAGTTGTGATCGGGAAAGAGGTTTTTGGTGGAACAGGAATGAATATTCTAAATCCTGCTCTCACCATACGCGCCTTCCTGTTCTTTGCCTATCCAACATGGATGTCGGGAGATAAGGTTTGGGTACATGGCGCTATGGAGCGCGCCAACCAGATCTCTGAAGGGGCGCAACTCGATGCTATTTCGGGCGAAACCATATTGGGAAGCTATGCACAGAGCCAGGAGGTGGCCTACAGTTTTGCCGATATGTTCTATGGGTTGATCCCTGGTTCGGTTGGTGAAACTTCCAAACTTCTGATCATCTTTGGTGCCTTGTTCCTGATTTTCACCAAGATCGGGAGTTGGAGGATTATTGTAAGCACTATCCTCGGCGCTCTGGTTATGGGACTGATTTTTAACGGAGTTGTTGACCAGGGGTGGATTGGAGAGAGCAGCAAGTTCTACGGTCTGATGAGTGTGCCGTTCTGGCAACACCTGATCATAGGAAGTATTTTATTCGGTGCCGTTTATATGGCAACAGATCCGGTTACAGCCTCTCAAACCAATAAAGGAAAGTGGATATACGGATTCCTGATCGGATTTATTTCAATCCTTATCAGGGTGTTTAATCCGGCTTATCCTGAAGGAGTGTTCCTTGCAATTCTCCTGATGAATGTATTTGCGCCTACCATCGACCATTATGTGGTTCAGGCCAATGTCAAGAAAAGAATGAAAAGATTAAAAGCTAAAGTTGCTTAAGCTATGAGTAAGAAAACCGATTCAAATCTTTACACTGTACTTTTCGCCGTCGGGATGGTGATCGTAGTTGGGTTTGTACTTGCCTTTCTCGCTGAGTACCTCAAACCGACCATAGCGGAAAACAAACGATTGGAAAAGCAGCAAAACATCCTCTATGCAATGGGGGTTAACGAGAATGAAGGTTCTTCGGCAAACTTTGTTTCCACAGAAGAAGCTCCGAAGCTGTTTAAGGAATACATCAAGAAACAACTGGTGATCCAGGATGGAAAGGTAGTTGAGGATACAACGGCCTACCTTATCGATATCAAGAAAGAGAAAACGCTCGCCAAAAAACCTGGTTACACTCGGCGCCTGCCACTGTTTGTCGGTGAAAGGGAAGGCCAGACCTATTATATTGCGCCTATTCGAGGTAAAGGTCTATGGGATGCCATCTGGGCTTACGTCGCACTTGACGAGAATATGGTTGTAAAGGGTGCATATTTCGACCACAAGGCAGAAACCCCTGGTCTTGGAGCCAATATCAAGGAGCGTTTCTTTATGGACGACTTTCAGGGAGAACACCTGATGTCTGATGGCCAGTTTAAGGGTATTACCGTTGCAAAAGGGAATGGTGACCCTAAGAATGAAGACAAAATGGATCATGAAGTGGATGCCATTGCCGGGGCAACTATAACCGGTGATGGTGTTACGGCCATGATATCGAGCGACCTGAAATTGTATGTGCCGTATTTTGAATCATTAAAAACCAATTAATTGCTATGGCGTTATTATCTAAAAAAGACAGTAAACTGATTTTAGATCCACTGGCTGATAACAATCCTATCACCATACAGGTGCTGGGAATATGCTCGGCTTTGGCGATTACGGCGGAATTAAATGCTTCTATCGTAATGTCTATCTCGGTTATTTTCGTGCTGGGTGTTGGAAATGTGGTGATATCACTTATAAGGAACATCATTCCATCCAAGATCAGGATAATCGTGCAATTAACGGTGGTGGCTACCCTGGTGATCATAGTTGACCAGGTGCTGAAAGCCTTTGCATATACACTTAGTAAAGAGCTGTCCGTTTTCGTTGGGCTAATCATCACTAATTGTATTATCATGGGCCGTTTCGAGGCGTTTGCCCTTGGAAATGGTGTCTGGAGATCCTTCCTGGATGGAATCGGGAATGCCCTTGGGTACGGCGCCATCCTTATCATAGTCGGATTCTTCAGGGAATTATTGGGATCAGGAACCTTACTGGGTTATGAAATCCTTGGAAATCCGGTTGACAAAACAGGGCTTTACGCTATGGGCTATGAAAATAACGGATTTATGCTCCTTTCTCCGATGGCACTTATAGTGGTCGGGATCATTATTTGGGTGCAGCGCTACAAGAACAGGGCATTAATCGAAGACCATTAGAAACTGAATTATGGAACACATAGAATTATTTTTCAAATCGATTTTTATAGATAACATGGTTTTTGCCACATTCCTCGGAATGTGCTCTTACCTTGCAGTATCAAAGAAAGTTTCAACGGCAGTGGGTCTTGGGGCTGCGGTAATTTTTGTATTAGCAATTACAGTACCGCTCAACTGGCTTTTAGACCAGTATATCCTTCAGGAGGGAGCCCTGGCATGGTTAGGCCCGGAATTTGCCGGCTATGACCTGAGTTTCCTGTCCTTTATCATGTTCATCGCAACCATTGCGACCATGGTTCAGCTGGTTGAAATAGTAGTGGAGAAATTTTCGCCCTCCTTATATAACTCACTCGGTATTTTCCTTCCACTTATCGCTGTAAACTGTGCGATATTAGGTGGATCCCTTTTTATGCAATCGAGGGAGATCGCAACTCTCGGACTTGCCTTCAATTACGGGGTCTCCTCCGGAATCGGCTGGTTCCTTGCGATCCTGGCCATCGCTGCTATCAGGGAAAAGATAAGATATTCCAATGTCCCGGCTCCATTAAGAGGTTTGGGCATCACATTTATTATTACAGGATTGATGGCAATTGGTTTTATGAGTTTTGGAGGAATGTTGACCGGTGGTGATGAACAGGCTCCAGCGGAAACCAAGACCGTGATCATCGATTCTGAAGATGAAAAAGAAGAAGACACATTAGCTGATAACATAAAACAAGAACTGAACTGATATGATATTAGTAGCAGGAACAACCGGTACCATTGTCGCGACTATCGCTGCCTTTCTGGTGGTAACACTAGCACTCGTGTCCCTGTTGTTGTTCATCAAACAAAAACTCGCCCCGTCGGGTCCGGTTAAGATTACCATTAATGGAGAAAAAGAGATAGAAGTCCCTTCCGGGGGTTCATTGCTTTCAACCCTGGGAAATGAAAAGATTTTCCTGCCTTCTGCATGTGGAGGTGGAGGTACTTGCATCCAATGCGAATGCCATGTACTGGATGGTGGAGGTGAAGCACTTCCTACCGAAACCCCGCACTTTACCAGGAAGGAATTGAAATCAGGAGCCCGTCTGGCTTGCCAGGTCAAGGTAAAGCAGGACATGGACATCACCATCCCGGAAGAAGTGTTCGGGATCAAAAAATGGGAAGCTGAAGTTGTAAGGAATTATAACGTTGCATCTTTCATCAAAGAATTCGTTGTTCGTATCCCGGAAGACATGAACTACAAGGCCGGTGGATATATCCAGATTGAAGTGCCACCATGTGAAGTGCATTACAAAGACATGGATATTACAGCCCACCCCGATGAACATCCCGGTGAACCTGAAAAATTCAAGCTGGAGTGGGATAAGTTCAACCTTTGGCCACTGGTTATGAAGAACAGTGAGGTTATTGAACGTGCCTATTCTATGGCCTCCTACCCGGCAGAGGGACGCGATATAATGTTGAATGTGAGGATCGCAACCCCACCATGGGACCGTGCTAAGAACGATTGGATGGATGTAAACCCAGGAATTGCGTCATCATATATCTTTGCCCAGAAACCAGGCGATAAGGTTACCATCTCGGGACCTTACGGTGAATTCTTTATCAATGAATCTGATGCCGAAATGCTTTATGTTGGCGGTGGAGCCGGAATGGCGCCAATGCGATCCCACCTGTATCACCTGTTCAAGACCCTTCAGACAGGAAGGACAGTGACGTACTGGTATGGTGGTCGTTCGAAGCGTGAGCTGTTCTACCTGGAACACTTCTACCAATTAGAGCGCAAATTCCCGAACTTCAAGTTTTTCCTTGCATTGTCTGAACCGCTGGAAGAGGACAACTGGAAGGTGAAGAAAAACCTTGATGACGATGGTGATGGCTTCGTTGGTTTTGTGCACCAATGTGTGATCGATAACTATCTGCAGCATCATGAGGCTCCTGAGGATATCGAATTGTATTTCTGTGGCCCGCCACTGATGAACAAAGCTGTACAGAAAATGGGAGAGGATTTCGGAATCCCGGATGAGAATATCAGATTCGATGATTTCGGAGGATAAAAGATAAAAACCAATGCGATATAGTATTGGTTTTTTATTATGATATGAGCAGACCATTAAACAAACAGGAATTGCATAACCTTGCCATGAATCATGTGGGCAAGGAGCTGGAGAAACGGGGCTTTGAGTTTATCGCTGTTAACAGCAAACTGAAAAAGCATCCGCAGTTTGTTTGCATGGACAAGAACAAGCAGTATTTCTTTGTAATCGTGAAAGCAGTATTGCTCCCGGAAAACCCGAATAACTATGATGTGGTCTGGATGGAAACCTTCAAACAGCACGCGCGTGAGCATGATGCCCGTGTCCTGTATGCCGGCGTGGGACTTGGTAATCCTGAAGGTGAAGAACTGCCCGTCTATTTAAACGAGGAATACCTGATTGAGTACAACGGGCTTCAGGTCATCGAAAGTCATTTAAACTGATGCGATCTTTTATCTCCTTACTGCTTGCAATCCTCCTTTTCGGTTGTTCAGAAGAGCACTCAATAGTCAAAAATGCCGGAGCAGTTTTCGGTACAACCTACGGGGTTATATATTTTTCAGAAACCGACCACCAGGAATCATTCATTGATATTTTCGAGCAGATTAATCAATCGCTCTCAACATACCTTCCTGATTCGGATATCTCAAGGATTAACCGTGGGGAGCAGCTCGCCGTCGATCGGCATTTTATTCGTGTATTCAATACGTCCAGAAGGATTTTTGAAGAGACCGGAGGGGTATTTGACCCCACCATAGGAGCTGTAGTAAACGCCTGGGATTTCGGACCGGAAGGCCAAATAGAAGCTCTGGACAGTTTGAAAATCAAAAAACTTATGTCGTCAGTCGGGTTGAACAAAGTTCAACTGAAGGATGATATGATCATAAAACCTGATTCTACTTATCTCGATTTTAACGCCATTGCCAAGGGCTATGCCGTAGATGTCATAGGCGAGTTCCTTGAGTCGAAAGGCGTGATGAATTACCTGGTTGAAATAGGAGGAGAGATCAGGAGCAGGGGAATGAATAAAGAGAGAAATTCCACTTGGCTGGTCGGGATCGACAGGCCTAATTTTGATGGTTCCCAGTCAATTTTCAGCAAGGTTTCCCTCGGTGAGGGATCTATGGCTACTTCGGGAACCTATCGAAAATTCAAGACCGATTCATCAGGGAACAGATATGCACATATAATAGATACCAGATCAGGGTATCCAAGCCGAACCAATATTTTAAGTGTATCGGTCTTAGCTGAAAACTGTATGGCGGCAGATGCCTACGCTACTGCTCTTCAGGCTATGGGAATTGAGAAAGCACGGCAATTTTTATCAGATAAGCCCGAGTTGAGCGCTTTAATGATAATTGAAAATGAAGTAGGGGAATTAGAAACGATAAATATCAACCGTTTCCCGGAAGACTGATCACTTTCTCACAACCGGAATGATCTCTCCTTTTGCTAACCTGAAACGTTCTATTTCCTCATCGGTCAGCTCAGAGGTAAAATCAACTTCCTCAACTTTAAACCCTGCAGATCTTAACCTGTCGAAATAATCCAGGCCGTAAACCCTTACATGATCGTATTGTCCGAAATGTTTTTCTCGCTCTTTGGGATCAGTGATATTAAAATCTTCGTAGGTCTCTTCCCGATCCATGTCCTGAGGAATCTGCAGGATGGCCGTTCCTCCCGGTTTGAGGATCCTGTATAGTTCACTCATGGCTTTGGCATCGTCGGGTATATGCTCAAGAACATGATTGCAAATTATAAAGTCGTAACTGTTGTCCTTAAAGGGCAAATTACATATGTCTGCTTTCACATCGGCCAAAGGGGAATTCAGATCTGTTGTGGTATACTCCAGGTTTTTAAGTTTTCTGAAGCGCTTATAAAAAGCCTGTTCGGGAGCGAAGTGAAGTACCTTAAGCGGGGCGATGAAGAAATCGGTTTTTTCCTTCAGGTATAACCACAATAAGCGGTGGCGTTCGAGCGAAAGGGTGCTCGGTGACAACACGTTCTCCCGTGTTTTATTATGTCCGTAAGGAAGAAAGGTTTTAAATGACCTATTGTCAAGGGGATCTGTATAACGGTCACCTTTCAGAGCCAGCATTGTCAGGGGTCTCACAAGATAACTCATCCTGATCAGCAGAGGTCTCGGAATGTTGTTTAGCAAAAACCTGTAAATGCTTTTCAATGCTGATGAATTATAATTCTATGGCGAGCTTGCGAAATTCATTCTCCTCATCGCTTTCGATACCAAGGGCTTCATAAATATAAGCGAAAGTAGAAAGCAATTCAGGTTTACCATCCACAAGTGCTACATCATGTTCGAAATGGGCACTGGGTTGATTGTCAAGGGTGGTTATAGTCCAGCCGTCGGTATGTTGCCGAATGCGTTTGGTTCCCATGTTTATCATGGGTTCAATGGCAACAACCATTCCTTCAACAAATTTCTTCCCTCTTCCCCGCCGGCCATAATTGGGCATCTCAGGGTCCTCATGCATACTCCGGCCAAGGCCGTGACCAACCAGTTCTCTAACCACTCCGTAGCCATGTGATTCGCAATGCTGCTGAATAGCAAAACCTACATCGCCAACCCGGTTGCCAGACTTAAATTCACGTATGCCTATATAAAGGGATTCCTTCGTAACCTCCAATAGTTTTTCTGTCTCCGGGCTTATTTCACCCACGGGAAAAGTATAGGCATGATCTCCATAGAAATCATTTTTAATTGCGCCACAATCGATCGAGATGATATCACCTTCCTTTAAAGGGGATTTATTCGGAATACCATGAACTACCTGTTCATTCGGACTCACACAAAGGGTATTTGGAAAATCGTATAGTCCAAGGAAGCCAGGAACAGCCCCCTGGTCCCGGATAAATTCTTCAGCCAATTTATCGAGTTCAAGAGTTGATACACCTGGTTTAATCTCAGCCGCCAACATGCCCAGTGTACGTGACACGATCAAGGCACTCTGGCGCATGAGCTCAATTTCTTCTCTCGACTTCGGAATGATCATTAAAATAATTTTTCAGCAAAGATAACCAATAATAAGAGACAGCTTAAGTCTTACTTCCTGAGGAATCCAAACAATCCCTTTTTCTTTTTTTTACCAAAAGGAAGCTCGGAATTTGTTAGCATCTGGTACACTTCTCCCCATCCGTAAACTCCACCAATATTCCGGTCGTCGATAAAGATATCAGCCAGTATTTTTCGGCTCTGGCCATCGTCGAATCGCTCTTCGGGGAAACTTTTATTGACAGCATAGAATTCCACCCCGTTTTCTTTACAGAACTCCACTGCTTCTTCCAGCCTGTCACCATGCCTGTATGTCCACAATATAAGTCGGTGGCCCTCTTCGTTCAATTTACGCAAAGTTTCAAAGGCAAAGATCCTGGGTTTGCCAATTCGCGGATAGGCATTTTCAACGATAGTACCGTCAAAATCGACCGCTATGGTAAGAGTATTGTGCAAATTCATTCTATAGCTCAGATTAAGGCGTCTCTTGTCATTGCTTCAGGTTTTTCCAATCCCATCATTTTCAAAATCGTCGGTGCAATATCTCCTAAGATACCATCCTTGACCGATTTAATATCCGGATCGATAAGGATTATCGGCACAGGATTGGTTGTGTGGGCAGTATGCGGACTTCCATCAGGGTTGTACATCGTGTCACAATTTCCATGATCAGCGATCAAAATGGTGGAATACCCATGATCAAGTGCGGCAGTGACTACCTCATTCACGCACTGATCAACCGCCTCACATGCCTTGATCGCCGCCGCCATAACACCTGTATGGCCTACCATATCGCCGTTGACAAAATTAAGGCAGACAAAATGCACTTCTTCTTTCTTCAACTCATCAACCAGTGCGTCTTTTACTTCAAATGCGCTCATTTCGGGCTTAAGGTCATAGGTGGCGACCTTGGGTGAGTTCTTTAAAATGCGTGTCTCACCAGGAAAGGGTTCTTCCCTGCCTCCCGAGAAGAAAAAGGTAACATGAGGATACTTTTCGGTCTCCGCGATCCTGATCTGCTTTTTACCTGCTTTTGACAGCACCTCTCCCAGGGTATCGTTTAAATTTTCCTTCCCGTAAACCACATGAGTTCCCTTAAAGCTTTCATCGTAGTTGGTCATAGTGACATAATGCAATTTAAGGGTGTGCATATTATGCTCATGAAAATCAGTTTGGGTAAGGGCCTGGGTTAACTGCCTCCCCCTGTCTGTGCGGAAATTAAAAAAGATTACAACATCGCCTTCTTGTAGTACGGCTACTGGTCTGCCATTCTGCGTGGCGATAATAGGTTTTATAAATTCATCTGTAATTTCTTCCTGGTAGCTTGATTGGATGGACTTTAAAACATCCTTCGACTGTTCCCCAATTCCCCTTACTATGGCATCATAGGCGAGTTTCACACGTTCCCAGCGCTTGTCTCGATCCATGGCATAATAGCGTCCCGTAACCGTGGCGAGTTTTCCGGTAGTGGCAACCATATGATCTTCCAGCTCAGAGATAAATCCATAACCTGATTTCGGGTCAACATCGCGACCATCTGTAAATGCATGAACAAAAACATCTTTGAGGTCGCTCTTATGTGCAGCGGTCAGCAGGCCAAACAGGTGATCGATATGAGAATGAACCCCTCCATCGCTAACCAATCCCAGCAGGTGTATCGCTTTGTCATTTCGTTTGGCATATTCAAAAGCGGTTTTTATGACTTCCTCATTTCTCAGGGTATCGCTCTGAACGGCCAGGTTTATCTTGACCAGGTCCTGGTAAACGATCCGACCCGCTCCGAGATTCATGTGTCCCACTTCGCTGTTGCCCATTTGTCCCTCTGGAAGGCCGACATGCAAACCATCAGTTCTGAGGCTAGCATTCGGGTACTTTTCGTATAGGCTATCAATATAAGCGGTATTGGCATGATTGATGGCCGAGACCTCAGGGTCTGGAGATTTTCCCCAACCATCCAATATCATTAAAATGACTTTTTTGTTCATAGGCTTAAAATGATTTCAAAGATAAAAACAAAATCCTGCTTCATGGCAGGATTCCAATTCAATCTAAACAGGGATCAAAGATTTTTGTACTTTTCGATAGCCTCCCTTATTTTGTCGATGCGATTTTCGGGATCGGGATGTGTGCTCATCCTTTCAGGCACCCGGTTAGGACCGGCCGCTTCTTTCAGGATTTCCATAACGCCGATCATCTCTTCTGCATTATATCCGGCTTTTAGCATAAATCTTACCCCCAGGTCATCGCTCTGCAATTCATCATCGCGACCATATTGCATATTCAGCATTTGAGCAATGGCAGCAGCTCCCTGTGCGGTGTTAGGATCAACTCCAACCGCAACACCGCTTATAATACCCTGCGTCAGCCCTTGTTTTGCCATACGTTCGGCAGAGTGCCGTCCAATTACATGGCCAATCTCATGACCGAGAACACCTGCCAGCTGATCTTCGTTCTCAAGCTTGGAAAACAGGGCATAGGTTATAAAGATCTGTCCGCCCGGAAGCGCAAAGGCATTGATGGTCTCTGCATCTGCCAATAAATGAAAATCGTACTGGTAGTTGGTCTCACGCGCAATACTGTTGTTTACAAGTTTGCCACCCACCTGGTCAACGAATGCCTGGTAATTCTCGTCCGGATATAATCCGCCGTGCTGGGCCGCCATCTGCGGAGCAGCCTGAATTCCGAGGGCGATCTCCTGCTCCTCGGTTAATGCTATATGCTGCTTCTCTCCGGTGTAGGGATTGACCTCGGCGCTGGCACAATATTTTATTATTGCAAATAAGATGATTGCCGCCCCGATCAATAGTTTGACTTTTCTTCCTCCTCGTATCATTTGAAATGTATCAGGATTCTAAAATACGAAAATATCATACGAGTAATTCCGGATTGATGTCCAAAATGTGTTCTTCACGGTAAGCCTCAATAAATGATGCATCAAAAAATTCTGTCCCGGAAAATCGTTCGTTTTGGAGAATCTCGATCAGGTTTAATTCAAGGAACTGACCGAGATATTTTTTCGATAAAGGTTTAAAACTAAAGTGCCAGGGTTCGTACTTAAATCCTTTTCTTCCAGGTTCGTCTGTGTAAACAAGATGAAAATCGTAGGCTGCCGCATGTTCTCCAAGCCACTTTCCAAGATCGTAAAACGGTTGGCCCGCGTCAAAATTGGAAGGAGAAAGGAGATGGGCAACCTCTGTCATACGCTTGCCGTCGATTATATCGATATCCGTACCCCAATGGTGCCTTGAAGTACCCGGAATAGTTGAGTATTGTATTATTTGACTGATATTATCCCTCGGGCCCAGTCCTTTCCTGAGATTTGATTTAAACTTGCGTTCCCAGATCAGCTTTTGCCTGGAAAAACTGCGGTAAGCTGAGATTGCCCTGATGTCCAATCCAGCTTTTCTGGCTTCTGCGCGCATGCTCACGAAAGCCTCGTAAGTTTCTTTCCTGAACTTGATGTCGGCCCCAACCAAATCAGGCTTTCCTTTCCCAATCAACTCATCATAGGGATTCTGCAGCCACTTGTTCAATGCCAATCCGTTAACAGAGGAAATAAGGATTCCGAATTGAAGTCCGGTTTGAATGAATTTTCTTCTTCTCATAGGAATTCTTCCGGATCAAATTTCATTCCAGGATCCTGGTTCGGAAAAATCCGGAAATGGTCCTGGCTCAATTTCGGTGGGTGCCTGTCCTGCCCTGAACAACCTCGCGGAATGCGGACCCTCAAGTGAAATTTTGTCATCCCCGACAAAGAGGAAGCTTCCCTCCCTTAATCCAACAACCGGTGTCATGTTGAAAACATGGAATTCCTCAATCCTGGTTTCCCGGGATTCACCCATATGCGTGCTGCCGGGATCCGGGTCGAGATAATGTGGATTTATATTGAACGGTACCAACCCCAAGCCGTTATGTGTGGGAGGATAGACAATTGGCATGTCGTTCGTGGTCCCGATGGACTGCCCGCAGATATTACTACCTGCACTGGTGCCGAGATAGGGTGTGCCGGAGCAGATTTTCCCACGAAGGGCTTCCATCAACCCAGACTCATAAAGTGATTTCAGGAGTACGAATGTATTACCACCTCCAGTAAAAAAACCCTTTGCCGATTGAATTCCTTCCAGTGGGTTGTTGAAAGTATGAAGGCCTCTAACAGATTTGTTGATTTTCTGGAAGGCCTCACCAACCTTTTTAGTGTAGTCGTCTAAGGAGACGCCCCCTGGTCTAGCGTACGGGATGAAACAGATCTGTTCAACTTCCCTGAAAAAGACCTCTAAGCTGGGTAAAAGATATTCGAGGTGATCACTACCGTGAACGGTTGATGTACTTGCTAAAATGATAGATTTCATAGGAATGTTTGAGTAAATTTACAAATAAGGTTTAACAAAGAATTAGGTGGTTCGGTATAAAAAAAATCTAAACTTATGACGTTCTTGAAATGTGAATTCCAATAAATTGAAATACCTGTTCATTACAATCGTCCTATTATGTGTAGACAGCCGGGCCCAGACCGCGGAAATAACGGGACGTGTTTTAGGGAATGGAGACGTTGAAAACATTCATGTGATCAACCAAACCTCCAATTTGTTCACCACTACAAATGATAAAGGCTATTTCAGAATAACAGCAAGTTATAAGGACACCCTGGTATTTACCTCGGTAAGATATATCAGGAAAATTCATGTTGTAACATTCAGGAATATCCAGGAACGAGAGATGACCGTCTTCCTGGAGGAGAATGTAAATGTTCTGGATGAGGTGATTGTAGGACGGATCCTGACCGGCAAACTCGATTCTGATATTGAGAATTCTCAGACTGCGCGGCCCATTGATTTTTATGACCTTGGCCTTCCGGGATATACCGGCCGCCCGTTAACTCAAAGCGAGAGGCGATTGGCAGAGGCGAGAATTGGCCAACCGGGCACCTTACCTATACTGCCTTTGATTAATGCGATTACGGGAAGGACTAAAATGCTTAAAAAACGAGTCTTTCTGGAGAAAAAATCAACTCTAATAAAATCTATTAAAGACAGGCTTTCAGAAGATTTTTTTGCCACACATTCCCTTGATTCCATGTATCATGAAGAGTTTTTCCTCTTCTGTGCAGAGGATGAGGATTTTGAGTCTAGATGTATGAGCCGATCAGACATCGAGATATTGGAATTCCTGGGGGAGAAATTTAACGCTTATCTCTCCAACCTGAATTCATCAAGAGATTGATTAACTTTGGAACGTTTTTTGACCAAAATTGAAAGCTCGATTCAAAACTAAAATATATGTCGATTAAAAATTATGTTCTCCTCTTCGTCTTGCCGATGGTATTGTCGGTGAGCAAGCATAAGTTTTATGTTAGCGTCACCCAGGTTGAGCATGTGGAGGATCAGAAATCGATCCAGGTCATTTCCAGGATTTTTATCGATGACTTTGAAAGGCTCTTAAGAGAAAGGTATGATAAAGATATTACCCTCGCGATTGAAAACGAAGATAGCATGGTCGATTTCTACACCGAAAAATACCTCAGGGAGAAATTCGAGATTTTAATAGACGGCAGCCTTCAAAACCTGGTATTCATAGGCAAAGAGTATGAAGACGATATCATGTTTGTATACCTCGAGATCGAAAACGTTGAGGAAGTCAATACCGTTGAGATTTCGAATAAGGTGTTGTTCGAATTATTCGATGATCAGCAGAATATTATCCGCACAAAATTCCGTGGAAAAATGAAAAGTTTTATCCTGACAAAAGAAAATGCTAAAGGGGTGTTAAACTTCTGAGCAAATCCCTGCCACCACTCCTATATTTTATATTTTTGAGCGTT
>JBFKFP010000006.1:0-39833 GCA_041618535.1 Flavobacteriaceae bacterium | reverse complement strand
GTTGCGGAAGGTTTAAGGAGAGTATGATCAATCAGTTTATTCAATTTCATAAGGGCATATTATAAGTTCAAAGTTAAGATAAAGCCCGGAATCACTTGAGTTAATTCCATAAAAAAAGCAGCGCTTATTCAGTTTCCCGGTAACCCGGGGAATTCGCGCTGCTTTCCAACTAACCAACCAACTATAAGACTGTTTTCAGCAGATTTTGTTACAATTCGTTGTCAACCAAATCGTTCTGATTTCTGAATACTAATTCATCGTCGAATGCATCGAGCAGGATAATACTTTCGGTCATTACTTTTCCGGCAAGTATTTCCTTGCTCAAGGCGTTCAGAACCTCCTTTTGAATCACACGTTTAACCGGTCTTGCACCATATTCAGGGTTGAAACCTCTATCGGCAAGATAGGTGATGGCCTCTTCTGTGGCGTCAAAGATAATGCCCTGTTTTGCGATCATTTTCGTAACAGATTTAAGCTGCAGCCTGACAATCTCCAGGATATCCTGTTTAGACAATGGCGTGAACATCACGATATCGTCAATTCTGTTGAGGAATTCAGGCCTGATGCTCTGCTTCAGAAGTGCTAAAACTTCGAGCTTTGCTCCCTCGATCGCGGTTTCCAGATCTTTGGCCGCCTCAAAACGCTCCTGTATCAAATGGCTTCCCAGGTTGGAGGTCATGATAATAATCGTATTCTTGAAATCAGCAATCCTTCCCTTGTTATCGGTCAGGCGTCCCTCATCAAGAACCTGGAGCAGTATGTTAAAGGTATCTGGATGAGCCTTTTCGATCTCATCAAGAAGAACTACGGAATAAGGTTTACGCCTGACCGCCTCGGTTAGCTGTCCGCCTTCATCGTAGCCGACATATCCGGGAGGGGCTCCAACCAACCGGCTAACCGCATGCCTCTCCTGATATTCACTCATATCGATACGGGTCATTGCATTCTCATCATCGAAGAGATATTCTGCAAGGGCCTTGGCCAGTTCCGTCTTACCAACCCCGGTTGTTCCAAGGAACAAGAATGTTCCTATCGGTTTTTGAGGGTTCTGCAATCCAGCCCTACTTCTCCTGACCGCATCACTCACAGCTGCAATGGCTTCATCCTGGCCAACAACGCGTCTGTGGAGCTCATCCTCTAGTTTGAGAAGTTTTTCACGTTCGCTTTGAATCATTTTGGTTACCGGAATACCAGTCCATTTTGCAACTACTTCAGCGATATCCTCATAGGTAACTTCTTCTTTTATGAGGGCTGTATCCTGTTGTGCCTGCAACTTCTTCTGAAGAGATTCCAGCTCTTCCTGGGCCTCCTTTATCTTACCATATCTCAGTTCCGCGACCTTTCCATAATTTCCCTCGCGTTCTGAACGCTCGGCTTCAAGCTTGTAGTTCTCTATATCAGACTTGATATTCTGTATAGATTCCACCAACTCCTTTTCACTCTTCCATTTGGCATTGAGAATATTTCTTTCCTCTTTCAGATTAGCGAGATCTGAGCGAAGGATCTTTAGCTTGCTCTCGTCTTTTTCACGTTTAATGGCCTCTATCTCGATCTCAAGTTGCATGATCTTCCTGTCAAGAACGTCCAGTTCTTCCGGCTTGGAGTTTATCTCCATCCTTAGTTTTGATGCAGCTTCGTCCATAAGGTCTATGGCCTTGTCGGGAAGGAAACGGTTCGTGATGTATCGATTCGAGAGCTCCACGGCACCTATTATAGCCTCATCCTTGATCCTGACTTTGTGGTGTGTCTCATATTTTTCCTTGATACCTCTGAGGATGGAAATTGCGCTTTCAAGATCCGGTTCATCAACCATCACCTTTTGGAAACGCCTTTCAAGAGCTTTATCCTGCTCGAAATATTTTTGATATTCATCCAATGTTGTTGCCCCTACGGCCCGTAATTCTCCTCGTGCCAGGGCTGGTTTAAGTATGTTTGCGGCATCCATGGCCCCTTGCCCGCCGCCGGCTCCCACCAAGGTGTGGATCTCGTCAATAAACATAACGATATCCCCTTCACTTCCTGTTACCTCCTTGATTACGGCTTTGAGTCGCTCCTCGAACTCGCCTTTATATTTTGCGCCCGCGATAAGCGCACCCATGTCCAGGGCAAAAATCTGTTTATCCTTCAGGTTTTCCGGAATATCGCCATCTACAATACGGTGGGCCAGGCCTTCTGCGATTGCGGTCTTTCCTGTTCCCGGTTCACCTACAAGGATAGGGTTGTTTTTTGTTCGTCTTGAAAGGATCTGCAGGATTCGCCTGATCTCCTCGTCACGCCCTATAACAGGATCAAGTTTTCCATCTATGGCGAGCTGATTGAGGTTTCGTGCATATTTGTTAAGGGCGTTGTAGGTTTCCTCCTGGCTTTGAGAAGTAACACGCTCACCCTTCCTTATTTCATTGATTACAGCATTGAGGGCTTTTTCGGTGACCCCCTGGTCCTTAAGCATACGTGATACCTTACCGTCCGATTTAAACAGTCCGATGATTAAATGTTCAATGCTTACAAAGTCATCTTTCATTTTTTTGGCAATGATCGATGCTTCATTCAATGCCTGTCCTGCCGTTCTTGACAGCATCAATTCCGCACCTGAAACTTTGGGGTAGCTCTCGATCTCCTTATCGACCATCTGGTCGAGAAGTACCGAATTTACGTTCAGTTTCTTCAGAATAAAGGGAAGGACATTCTGATCTACTTCCGTGATTCCCTTGAACACATGCTCGGTTTCGATCTGCTGATGGCCGTATCCCTGTGCGATCTGCTGCGCCTGCTGAATGGCCTCCTGTGATTTTATTGTATAGTTGTTAAAATTCATCTTAAGGAATATTTTTGTCTTATCAGATTCAATTACCTTACCATCCTGATTATCAAGACAAAATGACGGTTTGAAAGCGAAATTGAATGACGTTTCGTCAGTCTGTAAGAATTTTTTAATTTCGCATCCAAAGCAAAAACTTCATTATGGGATTTTGGCGAAAATCAAAAGTTGAAAACAAAGGGAATTCCGGGCCTGACAGACCATGGATCTCTCTTCATTCTGATGGGCAATTAGACGAAATTGTGGCAAAATCGCACGACAGGCTGCAGTTGATATTCAAACATTCAACCCGATGTGGTATTAGCAGAAGGGTCAAAGATCAGTTTATTTCAGGATATAATTTGAATGAAGACCAGGCCGATCTGTACTACCTTGATCTCCTTGGTAACCGCGATATTTCCAACCTTATTTCAGAGCGGTTCAACGTATGGCATGAATCGCCGCAATTGATCGTTATAAAAAACGGAATGGTCAGGGCTCATGCCTCTCATGGCTCCATACTTGACCTTAAGTATTAGGCGGCTGTAAATTTCAGGGATGAAGATGACAAAAAAAAGAGGCTCATTCTTGAGCCTCCTGTACTATCCTTGTAAACGGTAATTATTTAATATTCGTTTAATCCTCAGTTTGAGATCCTCACCGGTATCGAACACCATTTGTTCATCTGTGGGGAAAGGTACGATCCTGTTGTTGAGTAATTGCCTGTCGTAGTCGGTTAAAGCCCTTTCATCACCGCGCATGGTCCCGAAGCGGTTCTGAAATACAAACTCGCTGTCAACCGGAAAGGTTTCAAGTAACTGATGGGTTCTGGCATCTTTGAAACTCACCCTTGCCAGGACCCGGGCAGATTTTAATTGTTCAACCTCCATAACACGTGCCTTAACGGTGATTATCCGGTCTACTTTGATATCATTACCCAGGCTGTCCTGAGCAACATTTCCATGCTCATCAAGCACATACTCCCATCCATCAACAACTTCTCTCTGTCTCAGGTGCATACGATTCTGAACCTGTTCAGGGGAAACCTGGATCTGTCTTATCTCCAGATCCATGTTCAGGTCGTATTCGATGTTTTCAACAGGCTCATTGTGATAAGCTGTCCAGAAATTATTCAGGCCATAAGTATCAAAACTCAAAAGGTCCTGTTCAAGTTGAACCGGAATTATCTGATTGGTCTGATTCTGCATATCGACAAGAACGAAGTCTGTTCCGTAGAAGTGAGCGTCCTGCAAAAGCTTCCGCACATCCTTATGGTTGGGTTCAATACTCTCAATCATGGCAAGCTGATCATAGGCGTGCCGATAATCCATCTTGTTCCGCGCAGCAGATAAGATGTTCTGAACCTCTGAATAGGTGTATTTTACCAGTACATCCCTTGTCGAAAATATATCGTCTGAATAGTCTCGCATGGGCAATTTTACCAATCGTTTGCCTATTCTGAGGGGTAATAACGGTTTGATCGCTTCCTGCCTGGCATCCAAATTGACATAGATATCATAGATCATCCGGTAGTGTTCCGGATTATTACTTTTCTTAAGCTTTTCTATAGTGGTCAGGTCGCGGTGTACAGCCTTATTGTACGACTGTTCGAGAAGAATGACAAACTTTTGTTTCCATCGTCTGTCCTTGTTTACCGAAAGCTTTCGGATGGCATCATTTATGGCAACATCATAGTTTCCGCGATGCATCGTTTTTTCAATTTGTCGCCTGCTACTACAGGAAACAAAAAACGATAAACTGAGCAATAGGAGTATAATTCGTTTCATAACCGTAGGTTTTATAGTTCATAGATGGGAGCCCAATTATAATGCCAAAAGATCAGAATTCCAACTTTTTTCGATGAAATGAAATCCTAATTACTTCTAAGACAGCGTATTATTATTTTTTCTTTTTGGGATTAAAAACCGGTAACAACTGGGTTCTAACCTCACCAAAACCGATGTGCACCCCGTCGTTTTCACAATGTCCCCTCATTATCACTGTATCATAATCCTGTATAAAAGTACGTTCGGTCTGGTCGGTCATAAGTAACGGATTTTCACCCTTCCAGCTTAACTCCAACATCGATCCATAAGAATCCGGGGTTGGACCTGAAATCGTGCCGCTTCCCATCAGATCACCTGAATTTACAGGGCAGCCGTTCACAGTATGATGGGCCAATTGCTGTGCCATGTTCCAGTACATATATTTGAAATTAGATTTGGCGACCACCTTTTCTTTGGCTCCCTTTGGCTGAATGGCGACCTCAAGATTGATGTCGAAGCTCTTTTTCCCTTTAAATCGAAGATAGGGCAGAGGTTTCGGATCTTGATCGGGGCCGTTTATACGGAAAGGCTCAAGGGCGTCCAGGGTAACGATCCATGGTGAAATAGAAGAGGCAAAATTCTTTCCGAGGAATGGCCCCAGCGGGACATATTCCCATTTCTGGATGTCTCTTGCACTCCAGTCGTTAAAGAGCACAAGCCCGAAAATGTAGTCCTCAGCCTCCTCGATAGGGATCGGTTCACCCAGATCATTGGCATCGGTCGTTATAAAAGCCATTTCCAGTTCAAAATCTACCATTTGGCTTGGTCCGAAAACAGGACTGTCTTTGCCTGCCGGAAGGATTTGGCCCTGTGGCCGGCGAATTGGAATTCTTGAAGGTATTATGGAGGAACTTCTTCCGTGGTAACCAACAGGCATATGAAGCCAGTTGGGCATGAGGGCATTTTCTTCGCCCCTGAACATGGTGCCGACATTGGTTGCATGTTCCTTACTGGCATAGAAATCGGTGTAATCCCCAATTTGTATCGGGATTTGCATCTCGATCTCATCCATTCGAAAGAGGACGATTTCCTTGTGTTTTTTGTTATGCTGAAGTTCTGTATTATTGCTGTCAAATATCTCGGCAATTCTGTTGCGAACCAATCGCCACGTTTTTCTCCCGTCTGCTATGAAGTCGTTCAAGCTGTCTTGAAGGAAAATATCATCCGTAAGTGGGATACCGTCAAAATAACCCAACTGGTGGAGCGCACCAAGATCTATAGCGGTATCTCCGATACGAGTTCCTATGGTGATGATATCATCCCTGGTCAGGAAGACCCCGAATGGTATGTTTTGAATTGGAAAATCGGAGTTTTTACTGACATGCAACCAGGAATTACGGTCTGGATTGTTAGCAAATAATGCCATTATCTTTTGTTGATTACTTGTTATTAAATTATATGTAAATATATGTTTTTTGAATTATTAAACTAATCTATTTATTATTTTTGAATTCATTTAAATCCCACCATTATCTATGCGTCGAGACGAACAAATCTTTGAATTGATAAAGGCTGAAGAAGAGCGACAGCTGAACGGACTGGAACTTATCGCTTCAGAAAATTTTGTCAGCGACCAGGTTATGGAAGCGGCAGGCTCGGTACTTACCAATAAATATGCTGAAGGATATCCGGGTAAGCGTTACTACGGTGGTTGTGAGATTGTAGATGAAGTAGAGCAGATTGCTATAGACAGAGCAAAGACCTTGTTCGGCGCAACCTGGGCTAACGTGCAGCCGCATTCAGGAAGCCAGGCCAATACTGCCGTATTCGCGGCATGCCTTTCACCCGGCGATACCATTCTGGGCTTCGACCTTTCTCATGGAGGTCACCTCACTCACGGTTCCCCTGTGAATTTTTCAGGGAAGCTATATCGTCCAACCTTTTATGGGGTGAACAGCAAAACGGGAAGAATCGATTATGATCAATTGGCCGATATAGCAAAACAAGAAAAACCAAAACTGATCATCGCCGGAGCATCTGCATATTCCAGGGACATGGACTTCCGGGCATTTCGGGAGATCGCTGACAAGGTGGGTGCCATCCTGATGGCTGATATTTCTCATCCTGCGGGCCTGATCGCTAAAGGCGTTTTAAACGATCCGCTACCTCATTGCCATATCGTTACAACTACAACGCATAAAACACTGAGAGGCCCTCGTGGCGGACTCATCCTGATGGGTGAGAATTTCGATAACCCCTTTGGTATCCTCCTGAAAAATGGAAATCTCAGGAAAATGTCAGGAATCCTTGACTCGGCGGTATTCCCGGGAAATCAAGGTGGCCCTTTGGAACATATTATAGCCGCCAAGGCAATCGCCTTTGGTGAGGCTCTGACCGACGAATTCATGTACTATATCCTCCAGGTAAAGAAGAATGCCGCAGCAATGGCCAAGGCGTTTGTGGACAAGGACTACCATATTATATCTGGCGGAACAGATAACCACATGATGCTTATTGACCTTCGGAATAAGGATATTACTGGGAAGGATGCGGAAGAAGCCTTAGGCAAGGCCGAAATCACAGTGAATAAAAATATGGTGCCTTTTGATGATAAAAGTCCGTTTGTTACATCAGGTATCCGTATAGGTGTGCCGGCTATCACAACCCGGGGATTGGTTGAAAGTGATATGTCTCAAATCGTGGAATTGATTGATGAGGTCATCAGGAACTCTGAAAATGAAACTGTTCTTGACGGTATTGCAGAAAAGGTAAATGAGATGATGGCAGGTCGTCCTCTTTTCAATCAATCTTCCTCAAAATCTGTGCTTTCGTAAGCTCCGAGATCTGGTGGTACTCCCCTGGACTGATTTCTGATATCGGTTGATAGAATTCCGAAAGTGATTCCTGCTCCGTCAGAAACTGAACCGTTAGGGATATCCAGTTTATTCAAAGAAGTATCAAGGAATTCGGGGTCCTGGTTGAAGATCACATTCTCGTACAGGTTTAAATCATTAAAATCATACTGAGGACCACTGAAATTGTTATTAGGATCGTTAAACCTGATAAGGCAGTTGGTGAATTTAAAATTAAAGGTATCTGCATTATCCTTGTCGAGCAGCATTTCAGGATTATCGTTTCCGAAGATGATGCAGTTGGTGAAATTGGCCTCTTCAAGCGGGCTCGTAAAGACAGTGCCCTCCCCATCAATTATATAATTGTTCAGATAGAGGGAAGGAAACTGGCGGAAGCTGTTAGTCCAGTAATTTGCAATGGTGGAATGCACCAGGTTATACCGACCGCCATAAGTTCCAGCAAAGGAAGACTGTCCACTTTTATTGATCACCAGGTTTTCACCATAGATATTTGTACCTCTGCCTAAAATCCCGAAATTGCTTGAATTGTAGATTTGACTATTGGTAATGGTCAGTTTGGCGGGATCGTCCATATTTCCGTCGCAAACTATCCCAACAGTTCCGTTTTTAATGGTAGCATAATTAAAACTGTTTCCGGTGCTGCCATTGAATAGCCAGATGGCCTGCCACTGACCGGGTATTTCAGCAAAACCAGGCTCAAGCCGGTCACCTTCGAAAATGACCTCTCCTTCAAGAGTATCGGGATCTGTGCTGGGCAAACCATTTACCTTTAAAGACCCTCCTTCTGTAATGAGGAGCCCGGAGTTGGCATGAAAGTGAACCCTTGCTCCGGCATCGATGTTCAATTCATCGCCATCATCAACGGCCGCATAGCCATAAATAACATAAGGCTTTTCATCTGTAAAATTCAGTTCCCCCGCGTCGAGAAATCGTCCCTGGATGGTTGTTTCATCGTCCATTCCATCACCATCAACATCGAACAACAGGGTTTCGATGACATACTCGCCGGTCTGATTATCCAGAAAGCGCTGCGGATAAATAAAGACGGCGTCCCTAACCAGGGTTACCAGCTCAACGGTTTGAAGGTTAGCCCCCGAATCAAATTCGATTACATCTGTATATATAAATTGTGTGTCTGAAGAAGCCAGTGCCTCAATGTCTATAGTGGTTTCAATAAATATATACATGCTGTCCCTGGCCAGCAGTTCAACGTTCTCGAATTCTTTTCCGGCAATAGGCCCTGAACCTGTTAAGCCATCTACATTTAATCTGTACATCGAATTCTGCCCCTGTCCAAGCCTTAATGTTGGAATTAGAATATCATCATTACTTCTGTTATAAACCTTCAAATTGTAGGTGCTGCTCCCGATATTGGTAAATACTGTATCGAGGTAAACGGTGTCCTTAGAAAATTCAAGGCTTCCGGTACTGGGTTCAAAATTGAAATCGGTCCTGCATGAACTCCAGAAAACAAGGAGAATCAGTGCCGCAAGCAAAATTGAAAATCGCTTCATGAAGATTTATTTGGTGATAAAAATATAACTTTTCAAAGTATCAATTCGTATCAGTGGCACTTATTATTTGAATAATTCGGCGAGGGAATCTGTTATCCTCGCCGGCTTCTTTGACCTGGCATCCATGAGGCACCAGAGGGTTTCAGCTCTGACCAGGAGTTTTCCCGTTTCGCTGTGATACATTTCCACCACACGGGTTGATGTGACTCCGCTGGAATCTTCAACGAAGGTCTTTATATTGATAAAGTCATGCAGTACCGCGGCTGACTTATACTCGATTACATGCCTTATGACTACCCAGAAATATCTTTTCAGCATATCATCGGTGGCTTTAGACAGCCAATGCGCCTTCGCGATATCCTGTACCCATTGCAGGTACCTGACATTGTTGACGTGGTTCAGGTCGTCAAGGTCTGATTGTTCAACCTGCACTGTATGTGTGTATACTTGCATTTATTCTCGGGTAAGTTCTATTTCGAACAGCTTATCCCAATTTTTTCCGGTAACGAAAATAGTCCCAGTTTCCGGATTATAGGCAATACCATTGAGCACATCCAGTTTGGAATGCTGTGTCACCATCTCTTTCAGTGGCGAAAAATCGATAACACCCTCGATAGCACCGCTTAGCGGATTGATTATCGCGACCCCGTTTTTCTGATATCGGTTAGCGAAGATCTTGCCATCCACCCATTCCAATTCGTTGAGCCCTACGATCTTTCCTTTGTTGGTGTAAGCCTGAATATAACCGGTTTCCTTCAAGCTTTCAGGATCAAGCAACCAGATTTTCTCTGTCCCATCCGACTTGTAAAGAACGGTATTATCATGACATAAGCCCCATCCCTCCTTACTTTCACCATACTTAAAACTTCCAATTCGCTCAAGGCTTTCAAGATCATAGATGAAGCCGGTCTTGTTTCGCCAGGTGAGTTGAAAGACCTTTTCATCATATATTGATAGCCCCTCGGCAAAATAAGATTTGTTCAAAGCTACTTCCTTCAGAACCTCACCTGTCTGGTAATTTATCTTCCGCAGTTTGGAAGATCCGTACTGACCTGTGCTCTCGTAAAGGAATCCCTCGTGAAATTCAAGCCCCTGTGTGTAAGAAGTGATGTCATGTGGATAGGTGTTCAGGATCCTGAAGTTGAGAATCTCCGGACTCGTATCATTCAGAATAGTAATTGTCTTAGAAATGGTATCAGAAATTCCATCAGAATGAACAACTGCAATTAACCTCTGTTTTCCCAACCTCACATTTTTCAGTTCTTTTCCATTTTGAACAGGATAATCACCAAGTGAGAATTCCACAGATTCAACGTTCAATGATTTCTTATTGACCAGTTCAAACCCTACAGGCTCCCCGATAAAAAACACATCATTTTTTGCCGTTGTTTTTAGTGAAAAATCTGATTTCTTTCCGTTTTTACCGGGTTTGCAACCAATTACAGCAAGGCCGATTAACCCGGACAGCAAGATCAATTTGAAGCTCATGAAAAATGTATTATATGGCCAATTTATCTATATAAAATCAATTAAAAAAATGCTCTTGAAATTTTTAAATTCATGTATCTTTGCGCCGGGCAAGTCCTACACAACCAGCTCCTGTTGAATCCTCCAGGGCGGGAACGCAGCAAAGGTAGACGGTCGTAGCGGTGTGATGTAGGTAGCTTGCCCTTTTTTTATGGAAAAAATTGAGAAATAATCCGTAATTTCCAATTTGTGTTTACAAGATGAAAAAAGTAATTCTAGTCACAGGAGGGTCCTCCGGAATAGGAAAAGCGATCTGTGAACATCTGCAGGCTGTTGGTTTTAATGTTTTTGGAACCAGTCGTAATCCTGATCGCTATCATGACCATCCTTTCCCGTTGTTAGAGCTCGATGTAACCAACCAGGATTCGGTGGCTAACTGTGTAAACACCATAGTGGAAAAATCGGGACAACTGGATGTTCTGATCAACAACGCCGGTGCCGGTATCACTGGTCCCTTGGAGGAGATTCCGACAGAGGCCATACGTCAGAATTTCGAGACCAATTTCATAGGTCCGGTTCAAATGATACAGGCGGTTTTACCGGTAATGCGCGAACAAGGATCGGGGCAGATCATCAACATTACATCCCTTGCTGCATATATTGGGCTTCCTTTCAGGGGGGTATACAGTTCAAGCAAGGCGGCCCTGGAGATATTGACCGAAGCCATAAGGATTGAGGTTAAGGATTTTAATATCAGTGTCACTAATCTTGCCCCAGGTGATTATGCCACCAATATTGCAGCTGGCCGTTATCATGCACCACTACTGGAGGATTCGCCATATGCCCTGACATATGGAAGAATGTTAAGATCTATAGATGATGATGTGGATGGCGGAAATGATCCGAAAGAGGTTGCACTTGCGATAGAGAATCTGATTTCCAAATCAAATCCGAAACCGCATCATAAGGTTGGACCGTTTATGCAAAAATTATCTCCGATCATCAAGGCATTCCTTCCCCAGAAAACCTTTGAAAAAATATTGCTGAAGCACTTAAAATTATAATGGAATTTAACTACCGGCTTTGTTAATATATTTTTACAAGTTTTAAAATGGTTTACAACCTTTAAATTGTAAATTCGCACCGAATAAAATCTTTTCCTCAGATATGAAATTCTTCATCGATACTGCTAATCTCGATCAGATTAAAGAGGCGCAAGACCTCGGTATTTTAGATGGTGTAACCACAAATCCTTCGCTGATGGCCAAAGAAGGGATCACCGGCAAGGAAAATATCATGAATCATTATAAGGCCATCTGCGAGATCGTGGACGGTGATGTCTCAGCTGAAGTGATCGCCACCGACATGGAAGGCATGATCAGGGAGGGAGAAGCGCTGGCCGCATTGCACGATCAGATCGTGATCAAACTACCTATGATTGCCGATGGTGTCAAAGCATGTACCTATTTTTCCAAAAGAGGAGTAAAAACCAACGTGACCCTGGTTTTTTCACCGGGACAAGCCATATTGGCTGCAAAGGCGGGTGCCACTTATGTTTCGCCTTTTATTGGGCGCCTGGATGATGTGTCTACCGACGGTTTAAATCTGATCGCGGAAATAAGAGGAATCTATGATAACTACGATTTTGATACCCAGATACTGGCGGCCTCCATCAGGCACACCATGCATATCATAGACTGCGCGAAAATTGGTGCCGATGTAATGACCGGCCCTCTGAGCTCTATTCTTGGTTTGCTGAAACATCCATTAACAGATATCGGTCTGGAGAAGTTTCTGGCCGATCATGCCAAAGGGAATAAGTAATTACTTCCTGTAGATTTGCTTGCTAAGGCTGGAAATCGATTGTTCTGCCTCCGACCTGAACAGGTTAATGTTGGGGTGGATTATCGCCATATTTTCATCAAGACTCATGGCTTTGTAAACATTATACAACGCGAGTTCTTTTGCGGCGGAATCAGGGCTCTTTAGCATGTATTCACTCTGCCTGTCGAAATTATACCTATCGAGCATCCTCCTCCAGCTCATATAATCCTGAGAATTCACATTAACAGAAATAAAATTTACCTCGGGGTATTTACTTTTTAAGGTTCTGACTTTAGCATGGCTCTCACTTGCATGCATGGTGTTGGCTTTTGTCCAGAAATAGATCACAGTAGGACTATCTATCAATTTATGAAGCGGTACGGTCTCATTCTTCGAATTCACCAAAGAGAGTTCCGGGAATGGCTGACCAGGCCTCAATTTCTGAAGGGTTTTGTAAAAATCTGTTATATACTCGCTGAATTCCTGGTTTGAGCATTTCTGGAGAAAAGAAGTGTAAACAGCCTCACTTTCTTCAGCTGAATGGGAGTGGGAAAGAAAATTCCGGGTGGAATATTTTAAGAGATTATTCTTGACAGATTCATTCACTATAAGACTGTCAATCAGGAGCAACTTACTCATATTATAATGAACAGATCGACGATTGAACAGGCTGTCGTTAGTCTTCTTTATATACCTGTTGAGCGCTAAGTTGTTAATGTGCGGAAATAAGAAGTTGTAGTAGGGATAAAAATCCTTGAGGTCCTCATCATTGTAGTCGATATTCTTCCTGAAATCAAAATAGCCCTCAGGTAACATGTCTGCATCTGTATATTTCTTTCCGAAGTGCCTGAATGGATAGATCTCCTTGTGGGCATAATAATCGTAGTCAATTCCCGCGTTCGATACTTTCTGGAACATAGGACTGGTTTGCACCTTGGCAGAGAATTTATCCAGTCTTCCCTGTCGCTCTGTCCTGATCGAATCCAACAGACTGACAAATTGTTCAGGTTTCATCAGTCTTCCCTTCTCATACATATCGCGGTTCATGCGCTCAATTTCAATGAAGAGCTCCAGTAGGAAATTATTCTTTTTGGAGCCAATACCACTGAAAACCAGGGATTCGTCAAAATCAAAAGTATTCAGCCTTATCATAAGGCTGTCTCCGGGTTCTATGAGCATGACCTGGTACTCCCCTCCGTGTACAAAGGAAAATAGACCGGAATTGAGGTTTTCAAGTGTATGCGCAAACCTGTTATCATTATCAAGATACAAGGTATCTACGGCCTCATTCGAATCGTAAAGTATGATATGATCATTATTGGGATTAATGATCTCGCCCCCGAAGTAAGCGGCGCCACAACTAGAATTTCGATTCGAACAGGCTAGTAAAGTAAATCCTAAAAGCGTTAAGGCTAAAATCCGTTTCATAATCAGTCTTACCCAATAGTGCAAACACATATTAGGACAACACAAAAATATGGGAAGGATGCTTCACCCCCTGTTAAGGCGTTGTTAAAGTTATTCTGATTGAAATGGGTTTGCTGAATCCTTTGAATTCCCTACTTTTGCGCCAAATTTAAAGCTATCGTCATGTTATCAGTTTCAAACCTTTCTGTGCAATTTGGAAAGCGGGTATTATTCGATGAAGTAAATGTCACGTTTACCCAGGGTAATTGTTATGGAATTATTGGAGCAAATGGTGCCGGAAAATCAACATTTCTGAAAATTCTCTCCGGTAAACAGGATCCCACTTCAGGTCAGGTACATCTCGAGCCCGGTAAACGAATGTCTGTGCTCGAACAGGATCACAACCTTTACAATGATATTCCGGTTCTTGAGACTGTCATGATGGGAAATAAGCCTCTTTTCGAGATCAAGACGGAGATAGATGCCCTTTATGCGGATTATTCAGATGCGAATGCTGAGAAAATCGGTGAGCTCCAGGTGAGGTTTGAAGAAATGAATGGCTGGAATGCTGAGAGTGATGCCGCCGCCATGCTCTCTAATCTGGGGATCAGAGAAGATTTGCATTATATCAAGATGTCTGATCTCGATGGAAAGCAAAAGGTAAGGGTTTTGCTGGCACAGGCGTTATTCGGAAATCCGGATGTATTGATAATGGACGAGCCAACAAATGATCTTGATTACGATACAATAAGCTGGTTGGAGAATTTCCTGGCCAACTATGAAAACTGTGTGATCGTTGTTTCGCACGACCGTCACTTCCTTGACGCAGTCTGTACGCAGATATCAGACATAGATTTTGGGAAGATCAACCATTATTCAGGTAATTATACCTTCTGGTATGAGTCATCTCAACTGGCAGCCAGACAGAGGGCCCAGCAAAACAGGAAGGCAGAGGAGAAGAAAAAGGAGTTGGAGGATTTCATTCGCCGCTTCTCTGCGAATGTGGCAAAATCAAAGCAGGCTACCAGTCGTAAAAAAATGATAGACAAGCTTAATATTTCGGATATCAGGCCATCCAGCCGACGGTACCCCGCTATTATTTTTGAAAGGGAAAGAGAAGCTGGTGACCAGATCCTGCATACGGAAAACCTGTCGGCAACCCTAGAGGGTGAGCAGCTCTTTAAAAATGTTGACATCAATCTGGCAAAGGGCGATAAGGTGGTTGTTTTTTCAAGGGACTCCCGGGCTACATCCGCTTTCTTCGAGATCATAAACGGCAATATGAAAGCAGATGGAGGATCTTACCGATGGGGTGTGACCACCACACAGTCTTACCTTCCTTTGGATAATAGCGAATTCTTCAAGAATGATATGAACCTTGTTGACTGGTTGCGGCAATGGGCCAAAACCGATGAGGAAAGGGAAGAGGTTTTCATTAGAGGGTTCCTCGGAAAAATGCTTTTCAGTGGGGAGGAGGCTCTTAAGAAATCGAATGTATTATCAGGGGGAGAGAAGGTCAGATGTATGTTGTCCAGAATGATGATGCTTCGGGCCAATGTTCTTATACTGGATGAGCCAACCAACCACCTCGATCTTGAGAGCATAACTGCTTTTAACAACTCATTGAAGAAATTCAAGGGTACGGTATTACTCACCACTCATGATCATGAGTTTGCCCAGACTGTAGGAAACCGTATAATTGAATTGACCCCGAATGGCATAATAGACAGGTATATGTCCTTTGATGATTATATGGAAGACTCTAAAATCCGTGAACTTCGGGATAAAATGTATGCCGTAGAGGCCATATAAGTATCAGGATTCCATTTCAGCCAGGGTGGACTCTACCACTCTAACCGCCTTATCCAATTCGTCTTCATGGACGAATACTTCCTGTTGCCCCGGCACACCCGATCCAAAACCGGCAAGCCGTCCAGATTCGGTCTCATCCTTTATTATGGGAGAAATCCCGATCTCTTTTAAGCGTGTCGATATCAGTTGAACAACAACAAAACTCCCGGTATATATTCGGCTATAATGGCTTTCCATATGTAAGGTATATTTCAGTAGTATTAAGATACGAAAAATTCGGTATAATTCAGACCTGATTGCATCAACTAATGATCAATTTACCATAATTTTAACCCGATCATAAAAGAAAATGTTGTGAATGAACTAACAGACAGGATAAGGTCATTAGAACGGGCATCGGCTGAACTTGAACCGGATAGCAGGAAACGCAAAGAATACCTTGATGAAGTAGGGCGGTATGCCGGTTTATTTATTGATAAGTTAGACAAAATGGTCGCTTATTCAGATGCTGAAGCCACACCTGGAGCCATGGCCCTTAAAACGGAGAAGCAGAGTTTAAGTCAATTAATTGATCTTTATGACAGGGAGGTTGCCTCGAAGGGAATAAAACCTGCCTCAGGAAGCCATCTCGGCTATATTCCTGGGGGAGGAATCTACACCTCGGCATTAGCAGACTACCTTGTTGATGTTACCAATGAATATGTTGGAATAAATTATTCCTGCCCTTCAGGAGTTGCCATAGAACACGAATTACTGGACTGGATGAAGTCGATATTCGGATACCCGGTTTCGGCGGTCGGAAATTTGGCATCCGGAGGATCCATAGCCAACCTTATCGCCCTTACTGCAGCGCGAGACCGGTATGGGATTAAAAATGAAAGAATCCCGAACAGCGTCATATACATGAGTCCTCAGGTACACCATTGTATCAATAAAGCCCTGAAGATTATCGGGCTGGAAGATGCTCAGGTCCGTTATGTAGAGTTGGATGACAAGCATAGATTAGTGCCCTCCGACCTTGAATCTAAAATAAAGGAGGACCGGGCAAATGGACTAGATCCATTCCTTGTCATTGCATCTGCGGGAACCACAGATACCGGTGCTATTGATCCTTTAGATAGTATAGCGAATATCACACAATTCCATGACCTCTGGTTTCATATAGACGCGGCCTATGGCGGGTTTTTTATTCTTGTTGACTCCCAAAAGGAAAAGTTTAAAGGTATTGAGCGCTCAGATTCCCTTGTGGTGGACCCCCATAAGGGATTGTTCCTGCCCTATGGGTTAGGTGCGGTTCTGGTGAAAGATAAAGAGGCTGTTTATCATTCCCATGTCTACAGGGCTAATTATATGCAGGACGCAGTGACGGCAGATTCCCCTGTTCATCCTGCAGATGTCTCTCCTGAACTCACCAAGCATTTCAGAAGTTTGAGATTATGGCTACCCCTTCAACTCCACGGACTTGAACCCTTTAAAGCCTGCCTTGAGGAAAAGGTGCTGCTGACCCGATATTTCAGGAAGGGTCTTAAGGAATTAGGGTTCTGTTTAGGCCCCGAACCTGAGCTTTCAGTCAGCTATTTCTGGTATCCGGCTGAAAATGAGAATGAGTTCAACCGTGAATTGCTCCGGCAGATTCATAAGGACGGGGAAGTTTTTCTGAGTTCTACTATCATTGAAGGCCGCTTTGTTATAAGAATGGCCTTGCTCTCATTCAGAACTAAACTTTCAACGGTAAACCGGGCTCTTGATATGATAGAAAGGCATTTGAATCTTCTTATCAGGCATTAAAATATTTGCTGTCCCAGATCACGTTGCTGAAATTCTTCCCTAAGGCGATTCCGTAGTAAATGGCAATGGCCACAAATGATTTAAAAACGAACAGGAAAATGATCATCATCTCTCCTCCGCTTAATTTCGAACCATATCGGGTGTCGATCAGTAAATTTGTGAACAGTATACTGATTATAAAAAGGGTCAGAACCATATTCACAATGTTCTTGAACGGTTTCATTATCCATTTCCTCAACGGATGCAAGTCATTGCCCCACTTATGAATAAGGTAGTAATAATCATTACCTAAAGGGACAAACAGGACAGGATCATCAGCATTCTCAAGTTTGAATAACTTGGCAGGAGCCATTATTTTATAGCCTCTGAACTCTGTCCCATGCGCTTTCTCCAGGGCTTTGATTTCCTGAATCGCCTCTCGCGGGATTTCATTCTTAAACAGCTTGGTGTCCAAAAATCGAAGACGGTATTCGATACAGGTATTTTTTATGGACTCGATATGGAAAATCCGTCCGGATTCAAGCAAATCTATATCAAAGTTGTTAAATGACCTGTTTTCTCCGGAATTCAGGGTGCTTATAATGCGATTTTCAATTTCACCATCCTCGTCGAGGACGGCTTTCACCTGCTCCAGGATATCCTGGCCCTTGAGGAGTTTGGACTGGGCCAATTGTAATTCGTCCAATGCATTAATGCGTTTAATCATGGTAACTTTTTCTGCAATTTTGCGCTAAGTTATGGCATAATTAAATTCAAAACAAGTCCAAATTTTATAAAACTTGTTAACGCAATTCAGCTCCCAGTTCCCTTTCGAAATTGGATTGAAGCTTCGACATTATTTTATCTATCTGCTTATCAGTCAAGGTTTTTCTGTTGTCCTGGATCACGAAACTCACCGCATAGCTCTTTTTCCCTTTTGGTAAATTCTTGCCCTGATAAACATCGAAAAGATTTATCGACTTCAATAGATTTCTCTCAGATTTCATGGCAATGCTTTTAACGGAATCAAATGAGACGCCCTCATCAAGAAGAAGGGCGAAATCCCTTCTTACTTCAGGATATTTAGGGATGTCTTCAAATAAGATCTCCTGGTGGGGAACACGCTCGAGAATAATATCCCAGTTAAAGTCGGCATATAATACATTTTGGTCGATGTCGAATTTCTTTAAGATCGATTTTTTCACCAGACCGAATTCCAAAAGAACTTTCGAATCGTCCTTGATACTTAAACCCTCCGAAATCAGGTCGTTCTGAAGTCCTGACTCGGAAGTGTTTTTTAGCCCAAGTCTATCCAGTATTGAATGAATTATACCTTTCAGATAGAAAAAGTCGGTAGGCCGGCTGGTCAGTGACCAGCTTTCAGATTCACGTTTACCTGTGATAAACAGTGCCAGGTGTTTTCGTTCATCCCAACCCTTGTTTCCTTTGTGATAGGTTTTACCGAATTCGAAAAACTTAAGGTCAATCTGTTGCCTGTTAAGATTATATGACAAAGCTTCGAGTCCGCTGAACAGCATGCTTTGCCGCATGCTGGCAAGTTCCTGGCTGAGCGGATTCAAAATCTCTACATTGGATTCGGCGTTAATCTCAGTGCTTAAATCTGCGTACTTACCCGTGGTGAGCGAATTTGCAAGCATCTCGTAAAAACCGAGGGCCGCAAGTTGGTTTCCAATTACGTTCTGAATCCTGTGATCCTCATATTTTGAGGTTATAGCTATAGAGGCATTCAGTTTCTCGGTTGTATCTATTCTGTTGTAGCCATAAACCCTTAAAATCTCTTCAATGATATCTGCTTCCCGCTGAACATCGTTTCTGTATGCCGGAACAGTAAGGCCCAGGCCGGCCTCGGTAACATTATTGATCTTAATATCGAGTGACATCAGGATTGCCTTGATAGTTTCACGGGGAATTTCCTGCCCGATAAGCCTTGCTGCGTTATCAAAAGATAAGACGACCTGGAAATCCTCTATTTTTTTTGGATAAGAATCAAATACGTCGCCGCTTATCTCCCCGCCGGCTACCTCGCAGATGAGCAAGGCGGCCCGTTTCAGGGCGTACTCGGTAATATTGGGATCTATACCACGTTCAAATCTGAATGAGGCATCTGTATTAAGGCTATGTCGTTTCGACGTTTTACGGATACTGACCGGGTCGAAATAAGCACTTTCAAGGAAGATGCTTGTGGTACCCTCTGAAACTCCTGAATGGATTCCTCCGAAAACACCCGCTATACACATTGGTTTTTCCGCATCGCATATCATAAGGTCCTCCTCGTGCAGTTCTCGCTCAACCTCATCAAGAGTGACGAATTTGGTGCCCTTGGGCAGGGTTTTCACCACCACCTTATTCCCAGTGATTTTTACGGCATCAAAGGCATGTAAAGGTTGTCCCAATTCATGAAGCACATAATTGGTTACATCCACAATATTATTGATTGGAGAGAGGCCAATGGCTCTTAATCGGTTTTGCAGCCACAAAGGGGAGTCAGTAACCTTCAGCCCGGTGATCGTGACCCCGCAGTATCTGGGCGCACGTTCTGTATCCTGCACATCTACTTCAATCTTCAGCGTCCTGGAATCTACATGGAATGCACTCACAGAGGGCGTTATAAGTTCGAGATTGACCTCCTTTTGTAACAACCCTGCCTTCAGATCGCGCGCAACGCCGTAATGGCTCATCGCATCGGCCCTATTGGGAGTAAGCCCTATCTCGAAGACCTTGTCAGTTTCTATCTCAAATACCTCGGAAGCTGCAGTCCCTACTTTTAATGATTCGTCAAGAACGAGGATCCCATCATGAGAGTTACCAATACCCAGCTCATCTTCCGCACAGATCATTCCGTGGCTTTCTTCACCCCTGATCTTACCTTTCTTGATTTTGAATTCTTCTCCGTTAACCGGGTACAGGGTTGATCCAACAGTCGCCACAGGCACTTTCTGGCCCTTTTCAACATTAGGAGCACCACAGACGATCTGGACCGGATCTCCATTTCCCAGGTCGACAGTAGTCAATTTAAGCCGGTCTGCATTAGGATGCTTAATGCAGCTAATAACTTCACCAACAATGACACCTTCAAGGCCGCCCCTGACAGACTCAAATTCTTCAATGCCTTCAACTTCCAGCCCGAGGTCTGTCAGCAATTCTGCAGTTTGTTTGGCTTCCCAATCGAGGTTTAAAAATTGCTTTAACCAATTATAGGAGATTTTCATAAGCGGGTCTTCATAAAGGGCAAAGATAAAATAATGAGAATTGCATTCAAATACTGTGAGGAAAATTGTATTTTCGGTTGTTAACCTAAAACTATAGATCATGAATTACAAAAGAATTTTATTCCTTGGAATTGCATTGGCATTAATTTGGTCATGCCGGGATAAAAAGAAGGAAAAGGCAGAAGATGAGGCTGTTGTTAAGGAAGTTGAAGCCCTGGAGGCCGAAATTGAGGAAAACGCCAAATCGTTGGAATCTGATACAAAGGACCTAAAAGAGGCTTTGGAGGAATTAGATAGTATTTAAAAAAATAAAAATTTGAAGATGAAAAAAATAAAATTTATTCTGATCCTGATCACAGGATTGATAATCATGGCCCCTCAAAATGCTTTGGCCCAAAAGAATGAGAAGGTCAAAAAGGAAATGAAGACGGCCAAAGAGAAAACGTCCAAGGATGTGAAGCAGGAAGCCAAAGAATTTAAACAGGAGGCTAAAGCCATTGGAAAAAACGAAAAGGCGAAGGAAAAGGAACAGGCGAAGGAACTGAAGGACCAAGAAAAAGAGGAAGCCAGGGAATTGGGAAAGAATACAAGGGCACAGGCTAAAGAAGAAAAGGAATTGGCAAAATCTCAGAAAGGCAAGGAAAAGAAAATAAAAGAAGATGCTGACAGGGACGATGGTGATGCCGAAGCTGAGGGGAATGCTTATGGCAAGAATAAAGGAGAACTTCAAGGTCGTGAATTCGGGCAATCAAGGGCTGCAGAGGCAAGGGCAAAACTTCAGTCTCATGAAAATTCAATTCAGAATGCCCAGGAGGAATCCATAAGAGCTAAATCAAGGATCCAGGCTGCCAGGGAGAAATTGGAGGTTGCCAAGGCTGAAGGTAAACTGACTGAGGAGGAAATCGCCGCAAAAGAGGAGAAGATAGCCAGGGCCGAACAGCGATTGAAAAATTTAGAGACTAACGTCGCTAAAAACAAAACTGACTTAAAATCACAAAAGGAGAAGTTAAAAAAGGTTGATAAAAAAGACCAATAACACATGAAAACAGGGCGTTGAGAGATTAACGCCCTTTTTATATCATATATCATGAAATTTCGCACCGCATTTTTATTTTGTCTGATCATTTTTTTATCGTGTGATTCTGCCGAGGAAAAGAATCTGGAGCCAGGTTATTACCGTGGGGTTTTAGAAGTCCAGGATGGTGAAAACCTGGCTTTTAACTTCAGGGTATTGACAAAAGACTCGCTGGAGATTTATAATGCTGAAGAGGTGATTGGTGTTGATGAGATTCGTTACGCCGGTGATTCGGTCATCATTAGGACCCCGGTATTTGAAGGCTACCTCGCCTGTACCTTTGAAGGAAAAGACTTAAAGGGCAGCTATGTCAAGGAAAGCCTTGACCGGGTGGTTCCTTTTCGGGCAGAATATGGCAATAAGGTGCGTTATAAGGTGGACACCCTCCCTGAAACAGATATTTCGGGTAACTGGGAAGCCATTTTCAGTAAGGGTATTCCTGAGGATGAGTATCCCGCCAAGGGTATTTTCAAACAGAATGGAAGCAAGGTAACCGGAACATTCCGGACAAAAACAGGGGATTATCGATTTCTTGAGGGGGTCCTGGACGGCCGGACACTGAAACTCTCTGCATTTGACGGGGCACACGCCTTTTACTTTAAGGCTGAGGTCAGTGACTCAAGTATGTCTGGTACGTTCTATTCAGGAAACCATTTTAAAGAACCATTCGCAGCAAAAAGAAATGATAATTTCGAATTACCTGACGCCGATTCCCTCACATTTTTAAAGCAGGGGTACGATAAACTCAGTTTCAGCTTTCCAGATTCAAGGGGAAACATGGTATCACTTGAAGATGATCGATTTAAAAATAAAGTGATCATAGTTCAGATCATGGGCACCTGGTGCCCTAATTGCCTGGATGAGAGCCGTTATTATTCAGATTTTTACCAAAAAAACAAGGATAAGGACATTGAGTTCATTGCGCTTTCGTTTGAATATGCCAAAACCGAAGAGGCAGCCTTTGCGGCGATAGATAGGTTAAGTTCCCGTTTAGGAATTGAATATCCTGTTTTACTTGCCCAATATGGAAGCTCAAGCAAGGCAAAAGCACAAGAAAAGCTTCCCATGTTAAACCATGTACTATCTTATCCAACCTCAATATTTATCGATAAGAAAGGGGAGGTGAGAAAGATTCACACCGGGTTTAACGGTCCGGCAACAGGAGATAAATTTTTGAGGTTTAAAGAGGATTTTGAGTCGTTTGTGGAAGAACTTCTTAATGAATAGTTAATTAACAGAACTGTAACGAAGCCCCACTGTATTTGTCGTAATTTGAATTTAAACAACTTCCAATTAAATCAATTACGATGAAACAATTTCACTCTGCAATTATTGTACTGGCCCTGATCATTTGTACCCTAAGCGTCGAAGAGGCGCATTCTCAACTCCTTGATCTTCCCCGCGCCAGCCAAATGGCATCTGTCTCGCAGACGGTAGGGATCTCAGAAATTTCCATTTATTATTCGCGTCCCGGTGTTAATGGACGTGAAATCTGGGGAAAACTAGTTCCCTACGGCATGAATAACCTCGGGTTCGGAACTGCAACTGAGTCACCCTGGAGGGCAGGAGCCAATGAGAATACCGTTATCGAGTTCACAGATGATGTCACTGTAGAGGGTAAACCATTGAAAGCCGGCAAATATGGTTTGCATATGGTTCTTAACGAGGACGGAGGCACCACGATTATTTTCTCGAAAAATCATACCGCCTGGGGAAGCTATTTCTATGATCCCGCACAGGATGCGTTACGTGTGGATGTTCAAGCCCAGTCAATTCCTCATGTAGAACAACTCACCTATGAGTTCGTTGATGTATCGGCAGACGGCGCCACAGCCGTATTAAAATGGGAAAAGAAACAAATTCCGTTTAGAATTGAATTAAATGTTACCGACATAGTATTGGCGGATATCAGGAGAAAGCTTCAGGATCAGCCTGGTTTTACAAGGCAAACATGGGAACAGGCGGCCAATTTCGCCCTGAATAATGATGGTGATCTGGAGGAAGCACTTGGCTGGATCAACGGAACCATTTCAGGACAGTTCTTTAGTCAGCCAAATATCAACAACACCAATATCAAAGCACAGATCCTGGTCAGGCTTGGACGTACCGATGAGGCTGTGGCAACTTTGGAAAGTTTTATTCCGAAGGCCACTATTCTGGAAGTTCATCAGATAGGTCGAACCTTTATCGGGATGAATATGTCCGATAAGGCCATGGAAGTATTTCAGATGAATGCCGACAATCATCCTGATACCTGGCCAGTACATTATGGTTTGGCCAGGGCGTATTCGGCAAAAGGAGAATATCGAACCGCTTTAGATCACCTCCGCAAGGCATTAGACAATGCACCTAACCCTGCTAGCAAGGGGCGTGTTCAGGCCAATATTGAAAAACTGGAAAAAGGAGAAGATATCAATTGATAAACAAACGGTTATGGTTTGTTTGCCACCCGGGCGAAGGCCCGGGTTTTTTATTGAATAAAAAAAGGCCACATCAAGTGGCCCCTATTCAGATTTAAGTACTGGAATAAACTGAAATTATTTGATGATTACCTCCCCGGTAATCGAAATATTTTTCATGTACTCCATCGTATTGGTAGCCGATATGCCATTTCCTTGAATAAGTGCTAAACTTGCACTAACTCGGGCTGTCAGCTGCATTTCCCCAGTGCTGATATAATTATCAGAAATATTGTATGTCCAGGTAAAATCACCGTCCTGTTCACTTTGCTCGTTTAATTCGTAAAGGATCTTACCATCGCTGTCCATAAGCATTAAGGATTCTTTAAATTCCACTATGTTCCCCCCGGAACTAATAATGTCGGTATGAAGATCGAGATCTGTGAATTCTATTTTAAGAACAGCGTTCTTCAATCCAACCGGAATATTGGAAAATACCAATGGAATGTCGACATAACCCTCTGTTATGGGATTATCCTGGTCAACGGAAACCGTGTCTGAAGAATTTCCGAAAACAGGAAACTCACCGGAAGATTCAGCCATGAGCGGTGCATAAAAATCAACGTCGGGTGCCGTGCTTAAAAAAGGCTCATCAGGCCAGGTTCCGCAATTGCTGAAATCGGCCAGAACAAATGTGTTCCATTTGTCTGCCCAGATATCCATGGGTTCACCTTTACTATTTGTTACAAGTGCATGACCTGCCATCTGGCAAAATTGCCCCACATCATTCCTGCTTATCATATAGGTATATTTGTTCACATTCGGACCGTGATTTGTTTGATATTCAAATTGGTCTGTATTGGGAAGCTCTGCGTCCAGCATATCTATCTCTTCCTGAGCGATAGGTTGGAGACTGAGATTGGTTTTATCAAAACTATATTCGGTGGAGATCCTGAAATCGACCTGAACTTCATGTTCATGCACGTAAAACATCAACCATCCGACACGCTGGTCAGTATCGGTTTTAAGTTGTTTTCTGAAACATAATGGTGCTGTTCCCGTCGTTCTCGACTGGATTTTGGCATCCGCGGCATTTAAATCGATCACTGAATAAGAAGCAAGGGAATCTGCTTCTTCGACTGAGCAGCTATAGAAAACGCTCACGACCATAAAGGTTAGGTAAAATAGATTTTTCATGTCTGGAGATTTGGGGTTCCGTTGGTAAAAGTAGGATTAGGGCCTTAGCCGCCCCAAGAAATTCGATTAGTTGAAAATTTTTACGTTAACCGGGTGGTGCTCAGGACGAAAAACTCGAAATCCCCGATGAAATAAGATGATAGGTGCGTAAAGCCTTAATTAGAGGTAAATATTACCGTGAACAGCGAAAATAAGGGGTGGTTCAGCCTATATAATTCCAGATGTTTTTGAACCTTCCGAGCTGCCGATAGGTTTTGTTTACACGCTTGTTATCGGGTGATGTGAGTTGGGGATCTGCTTTGAGTATTTTCCCCGCTTCGTGCCGGGCTTGCAATAAAATATTTTTATCCCTTACCAGATTTGCGATCTTAAGGTTCAGAACGCCACTTTGCTGGGTTCCCATCAGGTCTCCCGGCCCTCTTAACTTCAGATCGACCTCGGCTATTTCGAATCCGTCATTGGTGCTCACCATGGTCTCAATGCGGGTTTTACTGTCCTGGCTGAGTTTGTGGCCGGTGATAAGGATGCAATAACTTTGTTCAGCACCACGCCCTACACGACCCCGAAGCTGGTGCAACTGTGACAGTCCGAATCGTTCAGCGCTTTCGATTATCATCACACTGGCGTTGGGAACATCTACACCAACTTCAATCACCGTTGTAGCCACCATGATATGGGTTTCACCATTAACAAAGCGCTGCATTTCAAAATCCTTATCGGCTGATTTCATTTTACCATGAACAATGGAAACCTGGTATTGAGGCTTTGGAAAATCGCGCTCAATGCCGGCATAGCCATCCATAAGGTCTTTATAATCCATGGTCTCACTTTCCTGAATCAACGGATACACTATATAGATTTGCCTTCCTTTCGCAATCTCGTCCTTCATAAATCTCAAGACCTTCAAGCGGTTGCTGTCATACCTGTGAACGGTTTTTACCGGCTTTCGCCCGGCCGGCATTTCATCAATTACGGAAACGTCAAGATCGCCATATACAGACATGGCCAATGTCCTTGGAATAGGAGTTGCTGTCATTATCAGCACATGAGGAGGGGAGATGTTTTTATTCCAAAGTTTACTTCTCTGGGCCACGCCAAATCTGTGCTGCTCATCGATCACGGCAAGACCGAGATTTTTGAATTTCACTTTATCTTCAAGCAGTGCGTGGGTTCCGATCAGAATCTGTAAATCGCCACTTTCCAGATCTTGGTGAATGGTCTTTCTATTTGAAGTTTTAGTTGAACCTGTTAATAATTTAATACTGATATTCAAGTTTTTACAGTATTCATTTAAACTATTAAAGTGCTGGACTGACAAAATTTCAGTCGGAGCCATTAAACAGGCTTGGTAACCGTTGTCAAGTGCGATAAGCATTGACATCAGGGCTACTATGGTTTTTCCTGAACCCACATCCCCCTGTAGCAAACGATTCATTTGGGCATTGCTTCCAAGATCGCGCCTGATCTCCTTTATAACGCGTTTTTGAGCACCTGTCAACTCGAAGGGTAAATGCGTATTGTAAAATTGATTGAAATAATCCCCGATTACCGGAAAGGCAAATCCCTTTATCTTCTGTTTGTGAATCAGGTTTTTCATGATGAGCTGGAGTTGAATGTAGAAAAGCTCCTCGAACTTCAACCTGAATTGCGCTTTCGCTAATAACTCCTGGCTCTTTGGAAAATGAATATTGAAAAGGGCCTCTTTCTTTGAAATTAGTTTCAGTTCCTTCAGGACACGATCAGGAAGTGTCTCTTGAAAATCTCCCTTGGTTTCCAAAAAAAGGTTTTGCAGGATTTTAAAGATTACCCTGTTGGAAACTCCTCTGTTGCTGAGTTTTTCAGTAGAGGGGTAAACAGGCTGCATGGCAGACCTCAGGTTCGCCTCATGCTCCTTAAGCAGCTCCAGCTCAGGATGTGCCATACTGTAAATACCATTGAACCACTTGGGTCTTCCGAATGCCACATAGGGTTCGTTGAGTTTTAAGCTCTCTCTTATCCATTTATGTCCCCTGAACCATACCAGTTCCATTATCCCTGTCGCATCCTTGAACTTTCCGACCAATCTTCTCGATCCTTTCTGGCCGACTATTTCAAAGTCGATTATTTCACCTATAATCTGAACATCTGCCGAACTCCGCTGCAGCTCACTGATCTTGTAGTATTGAGTGCGGTCTATGTAACGATTCGGGAAAAGATTCAGCAAGTCCTGGAAAGTGTGAATATTCAATTCTTTCCTGAGTAAATCAGCCCGATTCGGACCAACACCTTTCAGGTATTCAATTGCCGTTTGCAGAAAATCATCGCGCATCGATCTAAATTAATCCTTTTAAGAGTATTAACAAGTATAATTATTAATTTGGCGCAACGTTTGATATAGAGAAATTATGCGACGGTTATTACTTTTTTGTATTGCTCTGGCTTGCGGATGTCTCTATGCCCAGCAAGCCGATGTCGTAGATTTCAAACAGGCAACTGTTGAGGTTGAGATCGATCCTTTTGAGAAGGAGGTCAGGGGCCAGGTGGTATTTCGTTTCAGTCTTCTAAAAACCACCGATTCCATTTTTCTCGATGCCCGCGATATGAACATTACTGCGGTAGCGTTGAATGATGAAAAGATCGATTTTGTTTATGACAAGCGACATCTGGTATTAAAACGGGATTGGTCGCCAAAAACCGATCATAATCTTAAAATTCAGTACGATTGCCGTCCAAAAAAAGGGATGTATTTCCTGGGATGGGACAATTCCGCGCCCGATGAGGTCTGGACTCAGGGCCAGGGTAAATACACCAGTAACTGGCTGCCCAGCATCGATGATATGAACGACAAGATCGAATTCGATCTATCTGTTGAAGCTCCCAAGGGATACGAGGTTATTGCAAACGGAAAATTAATTGATAAGTCAGAGCTCGAGACTACGAATTCCTGGAGTTATAATATGGATCTTCCGATGAGCAGTTACCTGGTTGCCTTAGCCATTGGAAAATATGACAGGCAGGATATGAAGTCTGAATCCGGAATACCATTGCATCTTTATTACAGGCAGGGGGATTCTGCAAAAGTTGAACCCACATACAGGTATACAAAGCAGATATTCGACTTTCTCGAAGAGGAGATAGGAATGGCATATCCATGGCAAAATTACAAGCAGGTTCCGATCCATGATTTTTTATATGCAGGTATGGAAAATACAGGCACCACCTTCTTTTCAGATGATTTCATGATAGATTCCCTGTCCTTTAAAGACAACAATTATGTCAACATTAATGCGCATGAACTGGCGCATCAATGGTTCGGTAACTTGGTGACGGAATCCTCCGGCGTGCATCACTGGCTTCATGAAGGCTTTGCAAGCTATTATGCCCTTCTCTCGGAGCAATACCTTTTCGGCGATCTTCATTTCTATATGAAGCTTTATGAGTCGGCAATGGCTTTGGAAACGCAAGATTTGAGCGGTAAGAGCACCTCACTGCTCAACCCGGCTTCCAACAGCCTGACCTTTTACGAAAAAGGAGCCTGGACATTATTTATGCTAAGGGAATTAGTGGGAAAAGATGCCTTCAGGGCTTCTGTGAAGGATTATTTAAACGCATTTCGGTTTAAAAATGTGGAAACAGAAGATTTCCTGTCATTTGTCGAGATTAACAGCGAACAGGAGCTGGACGCCTTCAGGGAGGTATGGTTGATCTCGGACGACTTTCCCATTGACCGGGCACTTGATGCCCTGAGCCAGCTCTCTCCCGAGTTAAGAGAGTATATCAATACCGACTGCGAGGTTCCTCAATCCAGATGTCATGACCAGCTGAGGACTACCGCCCTGGATGAAATTAAAATAAAGATTATTGAGCAGAGGCCGGAAATGGTTTTCACTGATCTTTTCGAGGAATCATGGAAGGTTAGGCAGGCTATCGCATTAAACATGAAAAGAATTCCTGAAGAGCTGCAGAAGCAATATGAATCCCTGCTCGATGATCCTTCATATATAACACGGGAAGCGGCCTTATATAACTTATGGGTCAATTTCCCCGAAAGCCGGGCCGATTACCTGGGCCTTACCAGAGGGATCATGGGTCTGCCGGATTTGAACTTCAGGTTATTGTGGCTTGTTCTAAGCCTGAATACTCAGGAATACGAGTCTGATGCCAAACCTGGTCACTTTTCTGAATTAATTGAATATACCTCAAACGTCTATAATCCTTCGGTCCGGATCAGGGCTTTTAATTATCTTCGAATGATGGGATTATGTGAAGAGCGATGTAAATCCAATTTAAGGGAGGCGGTATCCCATCATAATTGGCAAATGTCTAAATTTGCCCGTGAAGAACTGGAAAAACTAAACGAGAGATGAGGGCTTTAGTCATTTCGGGAGGGGGGAGTAAAGGAGCGTTCGCCGGCGGTGTGGCCCAATACCTGATCGAGGTTCAAAAACGGGAATACGATGTGCTGCTAGGAACCTCAACAGGCAGCCTGCTGGTGCCTCACCTGGCTTTGAACAAGATTCCAAAGATATACGATATTTTCACCAATGTCACTCAGGGAGATATTTTCAGTGTAAGCCCGTTTGTTCAGAGAAAGAAAGGAAATCGTGAATTCGTTTCTATCGATTTTGTGAACTCCTTATGGCAGTTTATCAAGCTTAAAAGGACATTTGGGGAAAGCAAGACCCTGAAGCGAAACATAAGAAGGCAATTTACCTATGAAGAATTCCAGGAGATCAGGAATACAAAGGAGGATGTTGTAGTTACTGTTACTAACCTTTCTATGAACAGGGTGGAATACAAATCGATTAAGGAATGTTCCTACGAGGAATTCTGCAACTGGATCTGGATCTCCTGCAATTATATACCGTTTATGTCTCTTGCTACGGTCAATGGTTATGAATACGCCGATGGCGGACTGGGTTGCCTGGTGCCGATCAGGGAGGCAATCGCCCGGGGAGCGACCGATGTAGATGCCATTATTCTCGAGTCGGAAAGCATGGCCAAGCAAAAGGTGCTCGGTAAAAATCCATTCTCACTAATGTTAAGTCTTTTCGGGCATTTGCTTGACCAGGTGGAACGAAATGACGTTATAATCGGAAAATTAGCCGCAAGAAATAACGATGTCAACCTTAATTTGTACTATACACCCAGCCGGCTAACAGAAAACTCGCTGATCTTCAGCAAACGATTGATGCGCAAGTGGTGGCAGGAAGGATTCGATTATGCAAAAGAAAAGCACCTGAGTTCCCCTTCCAACGAATTAAAAGGCTCTGGTTTCGATATTACCACAACTCGCTAACTTCTTGTTTGATAAAAGCCAGGGCAGCGTCACTTGGAGCCCGCTTCTCCATCATCTCTGTCAAAACCACTTCTCTCAACTTATCTGCCGAGTCGATTTTCTCTGATAAGCCTGCTTTTCTGATGATCTGAATGGTAGCGGCTTTAGCCGCCGCAATAACATTCCAGCACTCGTCCGTCAGGTATATTTGCTGGGAGAGGTTATGATCGTACTCTTGTTCAATTGTTGCTATAAGTAAAGCTTCATAACTATGTTTATCAGAGGAAGTTGGAATTATTCTTGTGACTATATTATTTGGTGAGATCCTTTCTAGAAAAAGCACCATGCGCTCGTAGGCCTGAAGCCGCAATGGAAGGGTTTGTACCTGCATATCCTTATGCAATAAGAACCTGCGCCTACCATCTTCGTTACGGGTATGCTCGCGGAAAAAATAAAAGGCAATGATCCCAGTGACAAGAGCGGGAATGGTGTAGAGAAGAAGTTGAAATATTTGTGATAATTCCATAACAGTGATAAGTTCAATTGGTTTGTCCGCCTAAATATATACAATCTTTTAATTCCTGCATCGAATGAAATGGTACCGGATCTTTTTCATAATTATAGGTTTTATCCATTTCCTTGGAAAGGTTGTGGTCATCAACATTTACATCGATATCAGACATAACGAACTGGCAAGGATGTTCGTATCCCGCGGCATGGGTTATTTCAATTAGCTCTTTTCTAAATGTTCTGAAATACTGGGCCAGGCGCTCCGATTTCAACGGGATATCAATCCCGTTCTGAAGCCATTTGTTCTGGGTAGCCACTCCGCTCGGACATCGATTTGTATGACACACCTGGGCCTGGATGCATCCGATACTCATCATGGCCTCCCTCGCCACATTAATAACATCCACTCCCATTGCGAATGCCATGGCCCCCTTGGCCGGAAACCCCAGCTTTCCGCTACCTATGAACACCAGCCTTCCGGTAAGTCCTCTATCCTGGAACATCTTGTACAAGTCACTGAAACCATAAACCCATGGAAGGGAAACATGATCTGCGAAGCTTGGCGGAGCTGCTCCGGTACCACCTTCACCACCGTCAACAGTTATAAAGTCTGGCCCTTTCCCTGTCCTTATCATAACCTCTGCAAGTTCCTCCCACTGATCCAGTTTGCCAATGGCAGCTTTGATGCCAACAGGCAGGCCGGTTTGCTCAGCTATTTCCTCTATGAGATCTACCAGTTCCCTGACATTACTGAAAGCCGAGTGTGAAGGAGGGGAGAGCACATCTTTTCCCGCCTCAACCCCGCGGATTTCAGCAATTTCACGACTTATTTTCTTTCCGGGTAAAACGCCTCCTTTCCCGGGCTTGGCTCCTTGCGAAAGCTTGATCTCTATGGCCCTGATATAGGGATGCTTTTCGACCATTTCAACCATTTTTGACATTGAGAAATTGCCGTCCTTATCCCTAACTCCAAAGTAAGCTGTTCCGAAGTGAAATACAACATCACCGCCATTGCAGTGATAAGGAGAAAGCCCTCCCTCTCCCGTATTGTGATAGGCTCCGGCAATCCTTGCTCCACGATTGAGTGACTCTACCGCTTTAGCTGAAAGCGACCCAAAACTCATAGCCGAAACATTTATGACCGAGGCTGGCCGGTATGGCCGTCTTCTTTTATTGTAATCGCCTATAATCTTGGCACACGGCAGAAAGGTTTTATCCAGCAGATTGGGATGCCCGGCAGGCAGTTTAAAAGGCATCATGGCATTGTTGATAAAGATATGCTGATGGGCATAAATGTCCCGATCGGTTCCGAAGCCTTCGTAATTGTTCTCTTTTTTAGCCGAAGCATAAATCCAGCTTCTTTCTATCCTGTTAAAGGGTAATTCCTCCCTGTTATTTGCAACAAAATACTGTCGCATCTCGGGGCCGATACTTTCAAGAAAATAACGAAGATGGCCCACTATGGGATAATTGTGGCTTATGGTGTGTTTCTTTTGTATAAAGATATCCCGTATGGCCACCAGCCCGAGGAAGGCCAATATCCATATCCACCAGGGAATAGCGCCAAGAAAATCAAAGATCGGATTCATTCTATAAGATTTTCGGATGCTAGACGCCGGCAAGTAACCTTCATTTGAACGACTATTTTCTGATCCTTCATGCCATACTGTGCCATCAAAAGTTGGCCGAGCATGGAGGGTAAAGCGGAAAGAATTCTCATTTTAAACTAAAATTTGATGAATTTGTAATTCATATGCTGATATTGAAGTAAGGCCGTCATGGCAGAGAGAGCCACCTGCACACCCGGAATTTTTTCTTCTGCTTTGATCTCCCTGAACTGCATGGTCTGCCCGCACAGGATAATGTCTACCCCCGCTTCCAATAGGTTTTTGATCAGCCCTGAATTCGGATTACTAACACCGAATCGCTGCATGTAAGCCGTGTCATTCAAAATATCCTGCCATGCACCGCCATGAATGGTCATGGCTACCTGAAGTTGTTCGGGTCTCATTCCCTGGTCTGCATGCATATTGAGGAACCGTGCGGCCGTTTCGATGTAGGCGTTAAGAGATTCACGATCTTCCCCTGACCGGGAAACATCGAAAATCACTCTGTGGGTTAGGGAAGAGTTTGTTTCTATATCCGGGCTTTCAACCCTGTAGGTTGAACCGAAATTTTCGATAATCTTACCGGGCACCTTGTTTTCCTGTGCCGACAGGTTCAGAAAGGTGAAAAATATCAGAATAAAAATAGAAGGTTTGAGAATCATAAGCCCTGAATTTCACCTTAAATATATTTAAATTTGTGCAATGAGCCTTTTCTTGTTTTTTGTTTATAACTATTGAGGTTCTTCTTCAGTAAAACAAGGAACAATAATTATTTTCACTGTCTCAAATAAAGCCTTTGGAAGCGTTTTTAAATCAATTGAATGAAGCACAGCGTGAAGCCACTCTTCAGAAGGACGGGCCCATGATCATTATTGCGGGAGCCGGTTCCGGTAAAACGCGTGTGTTGACATTCAAGATCGCTTATTTGATGAGCCAGGGAATAGATCCATTTAATATCCTGGCTCTCACCTTCACCAATAAGGCTGCTCGAGAAATGAAGGAGCGTATTTCCCGGATAGTGGGCGAGAGCGAGGCTAAAAATCTCTGGATGGGAACATTCCATTCCATCTTTGCCCGTATCCTCCGTTTCGAGGCGGATAAGTTGGGCTATCCTTCTAATTTCACAATATACGACACCCAGGATTCTCAGCGATTAGTGGCTTCAATCATCAAGGAGATGAAACTCGATAAGGACATTTACAAATATAAACAGATCTTCTCTCGGATATCATCTTACAAAAACAGTTTGATCACTGTAAAAGCTTATTTTCAGAATCCTGAATTGATCGAGGCCGACACCATGGCCAGGCGCCCAAGGATGGGAGATATTTACAAGGAATACGTTGCCCGCTGCTTCAAGGCCGGAGCGATGGACTTTGATGATCTGTTGCTGAAGACCAATGAATTACTGACACGCTTTCCGGAAGTCCTGGCTCGTTATCAGGATAGATTCAGGTATATACTCGTAGATGAGTACCAGGATACCAACCATTCGCAATACCTCATCGTCAGGGCTCTTGCAGACCGGTTTCAGAATATCAGTGTGGTGGGGGATGATTCACAGAGTATCTATGCTTTCAGGGGTGCAAACATCAATAACATTCTGAATTTTCAAAGGGATTATCCCGATGCAAAGCTTTTCAGGTTGGAACAGAATTATCGGTCGACCAAAAATATCGTTAATGCTGCCAATTCTGTGATCGAAAAGAACACCCTGAAACTGGATAAGGTGGTCTGGACCGCTAATGAAAAAGGGTCGAAGATCAAGGTTAACAGGCTGATGACCGATGCTGACGAAGGCCGGTTTGTTGCGGGCTCCATTTTCGAAGAGAAAATGAAGCAGCAATTAAAGGATTCAGACTTTGCAGTACTGTACAGGACCAATGCGCAATCGAGGGCAATAGAGGATGCTCTCAGGAAAAGAGACATTCCATACCGGATTTATGGAGGTCTTTCATTCTACCAGAGAAAAGAGATAAAGGATGTTTTATCCTATCTCCGCCTGGTGATAAATCCTTCGGATGAAGAAGCCCTAAAACGGATAATTAACTTTCCTGCCAGGGGTATTGGCCAGACCACGCTCGATAAGTTGATAGTAGCTGCTAACGCTTATGACATTTCCATTTTTGATGTTATTTCAAGGATCGATGAGTTGAACGTAAATGTCAACGCGGGTACCCGGACTAAATTAAAGGACTTTGCGATTATGATCCAGAGCTTCCAGGTCATGAACCAGAGCCATAATGCATTTGAACTGGCAGAGCAGGTGGTGAAGGTAAGTGGACTGATAAGGGAATACAATAAAGATGGTACGCCGGAAGGCATTACCCGTATTGAGAACATTGAAGAATTGTTAAATGGTATGCGGGATTTTGTGGAAGGTCAGAAAGAATTGGCAGATGCTACCGGATCCCTTGCGGAATTCCTTGAAGATGTGGCACTGGCAACAGACCTCGATCAGGAGGACAAGGATTCTGATCGCGTGGCACTTATGACCATTCACCTTGCGAAAGGATTGGAATTCCCGTTTGTTTATATAGTTGGTCTTGAAGAGGATCTTTTTCCGAGTGCCATGAGCATGAATACCCGCAGTGAGCTCGAGGAGGAACGCCGTTTGTTTTATGTGGCACTGACGAGGGCAGAGCGGCAGGTTTTCCTGACCTATGCGCTCTCACGCTATAGATGGGGAAAGCTTATCGATGCTGAACCCAGCCGGTTTATCGAAGAGATAGATGAGCAGTTTCTCGATATCCTTACCCCGGTTCAGGAGAGGCGTTTCAACCCCATGCTTGATGCCAGTATTTTTGGTGATGTACCTGAAACAAAGAAACGTAAACCTGTAAAACCCAGTTCAGCCTCTAAAAAAGCCGAGCCTTTTAAATTGTCTGTTCCAAAGAAATTAAAACCCATTTCATCAAAACCATCCGGAGCATCCAAACCAATCACCAACCTGGAAGTCGGACAACAGGTAAACCATCAGCGTTTTGGCAAGGGAGAGGTCCTCAAGATTGAAGGTAAAGGAGCAGATGTAAAAGCTGAGATCAAGTTTGAGACCGGCGGGCTGAAGAAACTATTGCTTCGATTTGCCAAGCTCGAAATCCTGAATTAACCATGGCCGAATTCATCAAAATATATCCGGAGAACCCTAACCCTAAAGCCATTTCGCAAGTGGTTGATTGCCTGCGGTCTGGTGGTCTTGTAATCTATCCAACCGATACGGTTTATGGTCTGGGGTGTGATATCACGAAAAGCAAAGCCCTGGAGCGCATTGCCAGGATCAAGGGCATCAAGCTGGAGAAGGCTAACCTTTCCTTCATTTGCCATGACCTGAGCTTCCTTAGCGAATATGTTAGGCAAATAGATAATTATACATTTAAGTTACTGAAGCGATCCTTACCGGGGCCTTACACTTTCGTTCTTCCCAGTTCAAAGTCGCTTCCGAAGCATTTTAAAAACAAAAAGACGGTGGGGATCAGAATTCCGGATAACCCCATAATCCTTGAAATGGTACGCAGTCTTGGGAACCCTATCATGACAACATCCATCTATGATGAAGATGAGATCCTGGAATACACCACCGACCCTGAAATGATCTATGAGAAGTGGCATAAATTGGTAGACATGGTCATTGACGGTGGCTACGGTGGAAATGTCCCTTCTACACTCATCGACCTTTCACAGGGTGATCCCGTCATCCTTCGTGAAGGTAAAGGCAGCCCTGATATATTATAAAAAAACCCGGTAAAAATACCGGGTCTCTTTGATTAAAGTCTAAGAATATTATTCAGCAGATGATAGTTTTCTCATCTCGGTTTCGATCATTTCATAGAACTCATCTATCTTCGGCAAGATCACTATACGGGTTCTCCTGTTGGCCGCCCTGTTCTCAGCTGTGTCATTAGGGAGGAGAGGAACATGATAACTTCTTCCAGATGCTATCAACTTCTGTGGATTAACCTCCAGTTCCTCAAGTATTCTAACGATTGAAGTTGCCCGTTTAACACTCAAATCCCAGTTGTCTAACAACAAACCCTTTTGATAGGGAACATTGTCGGTATGGGCTTCTACCATAGCTTCGAAATTCGGTTTGCTCTTTATTACCTTGGCAACCTTGCCGAGGATCTCCTTGGCCCTGTTGCTAACAATATAGCTTCCGCTCTGGAAGAGGAGTTTATCGGCAATAGAAATGAATACAACACCCTTTTCAACATTTACCTCGATATCCGGATCATTGATCCCAACCTCTTTCTTTAAGCTCGTGACCAGGGCCAGCATTACACTGTCTTTTTTAGAAACGGCGTCCTGAAGACGGGTAATTCTCAAATCCTTTTCCCTCAGGCTTTCCAGGGTCTTCTCAACATTCTCGGCTCCCTTAGCTGTCAACATTGTCAGGTCCTTATTACTCTGGATCAGGTTTTCATTCGATTTCCTTAGGTCAGAGATACGATCTTCCAAAGCCGTTGCACGGGCCAGGGCAGATGCCCTGTCCTCGAGGCAGGCATTCAATTTGACCGTTGCTGAATTCAGCAAATCCTCAGTTTCTTTCTGCTTAGCCTGCAGTGCTGCATACTCCTTTTTTGATACACAAGAAGCAAGAAGAATTGCAGTTAAACTAAATACAAGAAATTTTTTCATAATTGGTTAAAATGTTTTTCTGTTTAACACCACAAAATTATCAAAAAATAATGCATGTTAACAGTCTTAACAAAACTTTTACTAACGAAATTATAAATGGCTGAAAACCCGCTTCCCCGCTATGAAATATGACCAGACTACCGACCTGATATGGTAGTAATCCCTGGTTTTACCCGATCGCGTTTCATTATAGCTCCCATCTTTTCTCTTTCTATGGAAATCCCGGTGTGCATTAAATACCGCAAGGCTGTGTTTCGGACTAAATTGAAGCAGGAATCTGACGGCAGCCAGCCCGTCGATAAGAAGCCGTATTAAAATGATCCTGTCACGATTTTCTTCCGGAAGATTTTTCTGTAACATAAGCAGGCTATTCCTAAAGTTTAGGAAGGTCTTTCTCGGGCTGCTATGACTTAATGTACCACCGCCAAGATGAAAAACTTTTGATCCAGGTATGTGCTTCACACTAAACCCTGAATTATGAATTCGCCAGCAAAAGTCGATCTCCTCCATATGAGCGAAGAATGACTCATCGAAACCACCTGATGAATCAAAAACCGACTTGCGTATAAAAAGGCATGCCCCGGATGCCCAGAAAATGTTGTTATTATGGTCGTATTGCCCCTCATCTGCCTCAATGGTCTCGAAGAGTCTTCCGCGGCAAAACGGATATCCATAGCGGTCTATAAAGCCACCGGCTGCCCCGGCATATTCAAATTGTTCGGGGTTTTTGAGGTCTCGTATAGTGGGCTGGGCAGCACCTAGAGAAGGGTCTTCCTCAAAGGCACTGATCACTGGCAGCAGCCAGTCCTTGTCAACCCTCACATCATTATTCAAAAGGCAATAAATATCAGCGTCTATATGTCGGAGTCCATGGTTGTATCCACCTGCATAACCAAGGTTACTTTCAAGTTGTACCAGATTGATTCCGGGGAAATTCGATTTGAGAAATAAGACGGAGTTATCTTCAGAAGCATTATCGATAACATAAATATTCGCTGCTGAAGAGTTTGAAATCACTGATGGAAGAAATCGCTCGAGCAAAGCCTGGCCATTCCAATTCAATATGACTACGGCTATATTCAAATCACATGATTTTCAGAAAGTACCGGCAATCCTTTTGCTTTTGATCTATGCTGTTTTCAAGTGATTTTTTAAAACACATTTCAATGTTATTCGGATCTTTAAATACTATGGTTCCCGTATCTTTCTTCAGGATCTTTTTCTGAATCAGGTCACGTAGGGTGATGGTGATCTTGAGTCTTGATGTATCGCCCTGGGTTATATAGGTCATTCGAAGCAAATTCCCGTCCACATTATAACCCTTTCCACCCATCAGTTTACCTTCCACCTTAAAGGTAAGGAAGCCCTCCTCGTCAAAGATCATATGCATGGGATCATTTAAATCTGTCGACTCCCATGTACCCAGTAACTCGTCTTTTTGAGCGAAGGAAATCATGGTAAAAAGTACGAATATAAGTGTAATTATCGGCCTTATGCTCATAACTCAAAATTAGGGATTTCTCTTAAGAAACGATATGTTTTCTCATCGAAATCCATCATGCAGACGTAATGCCGAATTCCATTGGTAACCATCAGGAATTCTGAGTTCAGGGCGAGGTTATAACGAGCAATCTGGTCGAATGTCTCTTGCTTGATCTCCAAATCAAACGATTTGCATTCCACAACAAGAAAGATCCTGCCGTCGGGCCTGAAGACAACTATGTCGTAACGTTTTTTGAGATCGTTGACATGAAGTTGCTTTTCGACATTGATAAGTGATTTTGGAAATTTTTTCTCTGTTAACAAAAACCTCACACAGTTCTGCCTAACCCATTCTTCTGGACTTAAAACAACAAATTTTTTGCGTATCTCATCAAAAATAAGCGTTTTATTTTCCCTATTTTTGAAACGAAAGCCGTAGGAAGGAAAGTTCAGTTTCTTCACCCCGCAAAGATCACAATTTATTTTCAATGGATGAAGTCAAAGAATTGGTAAAAGCCATTAGGTCTGGGCAGATCAAGCCGATTTATTTCCTGATGGGTGATGAGCCCTATTTCATTGATCAGCTTTCTGCCTATATCGAAAAGAACGTCCTTTCGGAAGAGGAGAAAGGCTTTAACCAAATGGTCTTTTATGGACGGGATGTTAGCGTTGATGATGTTGTTAGTGCCGCGAAGAGATACCCGATGATGGCTGAGCGTCAGGTTGTAATCGTCAAGGAGGCTCAGGAGCTGTCGAGACAGATCGAAAAATTGCTTCCTTATGCTGAGAACCCGCAGATGTCTACCGTTCTTGTGATCAATTATAAGTACAAGAAGCTGGACAAGAGAAAAGCCCTCTATAAGGCCATTCAGAAGTCAGGCACAGTGTTCGAGAGCAAAAAGCTTTATGAGAACCAGGTTGCCGATTGGATAAGGCGTGTTTTAGCGGCCAAGAATTATTCGATTGCGCCGAAGGCAGCGCAGATGCTGGTTGAATTCCTGGGGACCGACCTGAGCAAAATCACCAACGAACTGGATAAATTACAACTCATCATCCCGGCGGGCGAACTTATTACACCGGAAGCCATTGAAATGAACATCGGGATATCCAAGGACTTCAATAATTTCGAGCTTAGAAAGGCGATCGGGGAGAGGGATGCTGTTAAGGCCTTCCAGATCGTGAATTATTTTGCCGACAATCCTAAAGACAATCCT